>JBFWLS010000134.1:0-3525 GCA_050251995.1 Candidatus Methanomethylophilaceae archaeon | reverse complement strand
GCTCAGGGGTCCGCCCAGGTCGGCAGTGATGGCGCCGATGTCCAAACTGTGGCGCACGGCCTTCTGCAGCAGTGCACCCATCTCCGGCTGCCCCAGCTGGTCCAGCATCATCTTGGCCGCCAGCACTGCCGCCAAGGGGTTGGCCCTCCCTTGGCCGGCGATGTCCGGCGCCGAGCCGTGAATAGGCTCGAACATGCTCACGCCTGTAGGGTTGATGTTGCCGCTGGCTCCCATGCCCAGACCACCCTGTAGCTGTGCCCCGAGGTCGGTGAGGATGTCCCCGAAGAGGTTGGGCACAGCCACGGTACCGAAGGTCTGCGGACGGACAATCATGGCCATTGCCATGGCGTCAACGTACATGAAGTCCAGACCCATCCCGTGGTCCTGCGCCTTCTCCTGGAATATCTCCCGCTGCATACCATAGATGTGGGAGCAGACGTTGGCCTTGTCTACCAGGGTGATCTTGTCATGGCCGTGCTCGGCGGCGTAACGGAAAGAGTAGTCAGCGAAACGCTCCACGCCCTTGCGGGATAGGACACCGATCTCGAAGGCGAACTCGTCCTCCGGCTCCGCCTGCGCCTGCAGTTCCAGGTCCAGGGTGTACATCCCCCGCACCACCCTCATCCGGGAATCCATCTCGCCAGGCCGTAAGTTGCCGCCGGCGCCGATGTAGAAGTCCTCGGTGTTCTCCCGCAGGAAATGGATGTCGAAGTCGAAGTGCTTCTTCAAGGGCACATAGGGATGCCACGAGGTCACTTGACGGAGGTTGATGAACTGGTCGAAGCGGGCCCGTATGGTGAGCAGGATACCTTTCTCCAGGATGCCGGGTTTGACGCGGGGGTCGCCTATGGCACCGAAGTAAATAGCATCCTTCTTCCCCAGGGCATCCCACTCCTCCTCCCGGATGAGTTCGCCGTTGCGCAGGTATCGCTCCGAGCCGATGTCGAACTCCTCCGCATCGTACTGGAAAGAGGATATCTCCGCCACGGCGTCCAGAACCTTCATCCCCTCCCGGATGACCTCTGGGCCGATGCCGTCGCCACCCAAAATAGCCAGGTGCTTCACTGGCGCTCCTCCTTGATCTTGGCTATAAGGCCGCCCCTGGCCACCAGGTTGCGGATGAACTCCGGGTAGGGCGGGAACTGGAATGTCTTGCCGCTGCTGAGGTTGCGCACCTGGCCGCAGCTGACGTCCACTTCCAGCTCTTCGCCCTCAGCGGCGTCCACCTTGCACTCCACCAGCAACAGCCCCACGTTCAGGGAGTTGCGGAAGAAGATGCGGGCGAAGGACTCCGCCACGATGCAGGAGACCCCGGCCTGGAGCAACGCCCGCGGCGCATGCTCCCGACTGGAGCCGCAGCCGAAGTTCTTCCCGGCCAGGATGATGTCGCCCTCGCCGATGGCCCCCGCCAGCTCGGGGCGGACCTTCTCGAATACGAATCTGTCCATGCAGCCCAGGTTCTCTGCCACCAGACGCTCCGCTGGTATGATCTGGTCCGTGTCCACGTGGTCGCCGAAGCGCCAAACCTTGCCTCTTATCTTTTCCATGTCTGACACCTCACAGGTCCTCCGGTAGGACGATGCGTCCGGCCACGGCGCTGGCGGCCACTACCGCCGGCCCGGCCAGGTAGACCTCGGACCCCTTGTGGCCCATGCGGCCGATGAAGTTCCGGTTGGTGGATGAGACACAGCGCTCTCCCTCGGCCAGAATGCCCATGTGCCCACCCAAGCAGGCGCCGCAGGTGGGCCCGGATATGTAGGCGCCGGCATCCATGAAGACCTGCATCAGGCCCTCTTCCAGCATCTGCCGGTACACCCGGGGGCTGGCGGGGACCACCAGGAAGCGTACTCCCGGGTGCACCTGCCGCCCTTCGATCACCGCGGCGGCGATGCGCATGTCCTCGATACGCCCGTTGGTGCAGGAGCCAAGCCATGCCTGGTCGATGGCCACGTCGGCATCCTTCACCAGACGGCCGTTCTCAGGCAGGTGCGGGTAAGCCACCATGGGCTCCAGCTCCGAGAGGTCGTAGCGCAGCACACAGCAGTACTCCGCCCCCTCGTCCGCCGACACCGGCTGATAGTCGCCCTTCACGGTGTCCTTGATATGCTCCACCGTGAGCTCGTCACAGGGGAATATGCCGGCCTTGCCGCCGGCCTCGATGGCCATGTTGGCGATGGTGAGACGATCGGCCACGGGAACGTTGGCTACCCCGGGGCCGCTGAACTCGAAGGCCTTGTAGGTGGCCCCGTCCACGCCGATGTCGGTGATGATACGGATGATGAGGTCCTTCCCACCCACATGAGGACGGAAAGAGCCCTCCAGCTCGACCTTGATGCTCTCCGGCACCTTGAACCACAGCCGGCCGGTGGCGAAGGCCGCCGCGGCCTCCGTGGAGCCCACGCCGGTGGAGAAGGCTCCCAATCCACCATAGGTACAGGTATGCGAATCGGCACCTATGATGAGGCGTCCGGGGGCGGCGAAGCCCTCATCGATCATTAGTTGATGGCACACGCCGGTGCGCCCCACCTCGAAGTAGTTCGATATCTCATGACGGCGGGCGAAGTCCCGCATCTCCTTGGCCTGCTCGGCGGAGGCGATGTCCTTGTTGGGCACGTAATGGTCAGGAATGAGCACGATGCGCTCCCGCATGGGTGGCATCTCCAGCTTCTCGAACTCCCGGAACGCTATGGGTCCGGTCACATCGTTGACCATAACGTAGTCCACCTCGGCCTCCACAATCTGGCCGGCGTAGGCGTCCACGCCTGATTTCTGCGATAGAATCTTCTCCGCTATGGTTTTGGGTCGGTTCAATTACGGTCCTCCTTGATTCTGTGATAGTTGCGGTTGATGGCGTTCATGGTGGCTTCCACGCTGGTCTGGACGATGTCCGAGCCGATGCCCTTGCCCACCGATTTCTTGCCGCCGTTGGCGCTGTCCTTAATCACCACTGTGACCTCGCACAGGGAGTCGCTGCCACCGGTGATAGCGCTGAGACGGTACTCCTCCAGCACTATGCTCTCGTTAACGGCGCCGCGTATGGCATTGATGGCCGCGTCCACCGGGCCGATGCCGGTCATGGAACGGGTGCTGCTGCTGCCGTCGTCCATCTCCACCGTCACCGTGGCCGTGGGAGTTATGCCCTTACCGGTGAACACGGCGAACTCTTTCAGCTTTACGATGTCCTCCCGGTCGCCATGGGCCATGATATGGTCCGCCAGGGCCATGAGCTCGGCATCGTCCACCTCCTTGCCGCCCTCCGCCAGTTCCTTGATGCGGCTCACCAGCGCTGGGAGGAGCTCCTCCGGCACCTCGATCTTCAGCTGCTCCAGCTTGTCCCGCACGGAATGGGCGCCGGAGTGCTTACCCAGCACGATTTGCCGGTGCATGCCAACCAACTCGGGCACGAAGGCCTCGTAGGTGGAGGCGTTGCCCAGCACGCCGTGCACATGGATGCCGGACTCGTGCGCGAAGGCGTTCTTGCCCACGATGGGCTTATTGTTGGGCAACGGGTAGCCGGTGAGCCTG
>JBFWLS010000133.1:0-3561 GCA_050251995.1 Candidatus Methanomethylophilaceae archaeon | reverse complement strand
GCTCCGTACACGCTCCGTTGGGGTTGCTGACAGGACCCGGTCCCCTAGGCATGGACATAGTCCGTCAGACCACCCTGGACGGGGGATGTGTGGATATCGAGATGAATGGGGGACGTGAGGATACACTGTCACTCTGCAAAGAGCTCCTAGAACGAGATGTCGGCCTGATTCTGTTCTGCGGCGGCGATGGCACAGCCAGGGACGTGCTGGAGGCCGTGGCTGACAAGGTGCCAATACTTGGCATACCTGCAGGGGTCAAGATGTACTCCGCGGTCTTCCTGCATAGGCCGGAGGACCTTGGCGAGCTTATGGGATTGATTTCTGAAGGCCGCGCCTCATGGTCTCGCCGAGAGATCCTGGACATCGATGAAGATCGATATCGCTATGGAGAGCTGGACGTGCATCTGTACGGCGAGGCAATCGTCCCCTATGCCCCCGGTATGGTGCAGGCTGGAAAGGAGTCCCGTCACGGCGTGGACGAGGACGAGGAGACAGAGGAGGTGGCGCAGTATTGCGTGGAGCTCATGCAGCCAGGGGTGGTCTACTTCATTGGTCCAGGCAGCGGCACCAAGGCCGTCATGCGCTGGATGGGGCTATGTGGGACACTGCTGGGATTCGACATCGTCCAAGACGGGCGGCTACTGCAAGCAGACGCCAACGCCGAAGCGATGGAGTCTTACATTAGGATCGGTCAACGCTGCGTGGCGGTCCTGGGAATCATCGGGGGCCAAGGCTTCCTGATAGGACGTGGCAACCGACAGCTAACCCCATCGCTGTTGCAGGCTCTTGGGAAGGAGGGACTCATGGTCCTGGCCCCTCCGCATAAGCTGCAGGGCTTGGATTCGTTAAAGGTGGACAGCGGTTCCCCGGAGACGGATGCCCTGCTGGGAGGGTACCTAAGAGTCCTCCACCTTTATGGACGCATGAAGCTGGTACCAGTCCGCTAGTCCTTCCGCACCAGCTCGTATCCCATGCGGAAAGCGTTACGGTTGACCTCACGGAATTTGGTCGGGACGAGGTCCATCAGCGTCTCCTCCAGGATGTCCACGGAGAGTGGGAACCCCTTCACACCGGCCACGGCCCCAATCATGACAGCATTGGCGGCCACAGCCATGCCAGCCTCCAAGGCAATCTCCGTGGCATCCAGATAGAAGAGCCTCTCTGTCTTTCCTTGGATAGAGGCTACGATGGATTCCACCGGAGGATAGGTGTCCAATCCCATTGATACCATGGTCGGTATCATAGGGTTCACGTTCATGACGATGGTGGTCTTGGAGTTGCCCAGGGGCAGGCTGCGGGCGGTCTCCACGGGCTCGAACCCCATGATGAGGTCAGCCTCCCCCATGGCCTCCAAAGGACTGATCACGTCATCGCCCATGCGTAGGGTGGAGAGTACGCTACCCCCTCTTTGAGCCATGCCGTGCACTTCGCTCATACAGACCTGGTGTCCTTCCCTCATGGCCGCGTTTCCCAGGACCATGGAGGCCAGAAGCACCCCCTGGCCACCCACTCCCACGATTTGGATGGTGTATCTCATTGCATCTCCTCCATGGCGTTCTTGGGGCATATCTGTGTGCAGACGCCGCAACCGATGCACAGCACCGGGTCGATGAAAACTTCATCACCCTGACGGTATATGGCAGGGCAGGCGAATTTTTGCACGCAGGTGTAACATCTATTGCACTTCTCCTGATCGATGGTGTAAGTGCTTGTATGCAACTTCTTTTTCTTCTTCAGGTCCAAGGGGCAGGGGTGCTTGGCGATCACCACTGCCACGGAGTCGTGGGCCATGGCCCGGCGCACGGTTTCCGTGGTCTCCTTGATGTTGCTGGGATCCACGGTCTCCACGAAGCTCACACCACAAGCACGCACCAAAGGTGCGATTTCTAATGCGTTCGTCTGGCGACCGCCGTGTTGACGGCCAGTGCCTGGATGTGGCTGATGACCAGTCATGGCGGTGGTACGGTTGTCCATTATTATCATCGTGAAACGGTGTTGGTTGAAGACGGCGTTGATGAGTGGGGGGATACCGGAATGGAAGAAAGTGGAGTCGCCTATGAATGCAATCACCTTCTGATCCGTGGCCTCAGAGAAGCCCCCGGCCGCTCCCGCTCCCCCACCCATGCAGAGGATGAAATCCGCGGTTTGATAAGGTGGCTGTAGACCTAGGGTGTAGCAGCCGATGTCGGAGCTGTATATGACGTCCTCCTTGCCCACTGCTTTCTTCACCGCGTAGAACGTTCCCCGGTGTGGGCAGCCGGCACAGAGCATGGGCGGACGATTGGGGATGGTGATTTCTGGAGTCTGCAGTGGGATGGCGTCGCGGGCGATGGGCACCAAAGACCTTAGGGACTTTATGGTGTCTGGGGAGTATTCGTAAGCTCGGGGCAGGTGACCGGTGCGCTTGCCGAAGATGGGGGTGTCTATTCCGTTCTGTCTGGCTATCCGCAGGACCTGGTCCTCCAGATAAGGTTCCAGTTCCTCGATTACGACCACCATGTCCTTCTCCTGCAGGAAGCGGGCTATCATCTTCTCGGGCAAAGGGTGGGTGAATCCCAGCTTCAGTATGGACACCTCCTCCAACCATTCTGATGCGTATCCATAGGACACCCCACTGGTTATTATTCCCAGACCACCATCGCCTGTGACAAAGTTCAAAGGCGAAATCTCCGACTCCTGGGCGGCCTTAGCGCAGCGTTCCAAGAGCTTCAAGCGGTTGAGCCGGGCGTTGGCGGGGACATTGACGTAGCGACACGCATCCTTCTTGAAGGTCGAACGAGCCGCCGTCTCCTTGCGGGTGCCTAGCTCTATCACCCCTCGGGCATGGTTCACTCGGGTGGTGGTGCGGAAGAGCACGGGGGATTGCAGCTTCTCAGAGAGGTCGAAAGCGTATTTCACCATCTCCTTAGCTTCTGCGGGGGTGGAAGGCTCCACCATGGGCAGGAGAGACAACAGGGCGTAGTACCGGTTGTCCTGCTCGTTCTGCGAACTGTGAGAGGAAGGGTCGTCGGCTGTCATGATTACCATGCCGCCATCGATTCCTGCGTATGCCAGTGTCATGAGGGGGTCCGATGCCACATTCAAGCCCACATGTTTCATGAAGGCGAAGGACCGGATGCCTGTCGCGGCGGCACCAGCGGCTGCCTCCGTGGCCACCTTCTCGTTGGTGGAGTACTCGAAATACATGCCCGCTTTGTCGGCTATCTTCTCCAGCAACCCACCGATCTCCGAGGAGGGTGTTCCAGGGTAGGTGGAGGCGAAACGGACCCCTGCCTCTATCAGCCCGCGGGTTATAGCCTCGTTCCCAAGCACCAGCATCTTACCAGAATCATCCAGAATATCAGTCATACATGTACACCCCGCAGTCTGGCTAGATGAGCAGTCCGCCTTTGCCGACCGACAACGCAGCCATTCCTTGAAACGAGACTATAACATGGATTTGCGATATATGGCTTTCGTGGGCAGTTGTTCTGGAGTAACTTTTTATCGTGCATGGATGTTACTGCGCATAGAGGGCCTTCGATGACAGGGGCGTTCCATTGGATAAAGGTAAGGCTGGTG
>JBFWLS010000132.1:0-3583 GCA_050251995.1 Candidatus Methanomethylophilaceae archaeon | reverse complement strand
AGAGGCCCATCAGCGACGGTGCGTGCATCCGATGAAAGCCGATCTGCATATCCATTCCCATCATTCCAAGGACGGCTGCAGCTCCGTGGCGGAGATCCTGCAGGAAGCCAAGGAACGGGGTATGGGGTGCATCGCCATCAGCGACCACAACACTTCAGTTGCATATCAAGACATCCCGGATGAACCGGGGATCATAATCATACCCGCCGTGGAGGTCTCCAGCGCCGCCGGCCATATCCTGGCCTATGGGGTCAGGGTGGACATAGAACGCGATATGAGCATAAAGGAGACCATCGACGCCATCCACGCCGCCGGCGGTCTGGCCTGCGCCGCCCATCCGTACAGGATGTGGTCCGGCATCGGTGGCGATAACGTCAGCAGCGACTTCGACATGGTGGAGGGATGGAACTCCCGTTCCTCCCGGAAAGGCAACCGGCAGGCCATGCGTCTGGCGCGTTCCTTAGGGTTGCCCATGACCGCTGGCTCGGACTCCCATCGTCCGGACACCGTCGGCGACGCTTACTTGGAGATAACCGTCCCCTGCCAAGATGTAAACGACGTGCTGCGGGCGATAATGAATGGCGACACCGAGCTGGGCGGCAAGCATCGCGGCGCCTACGCCACCGTCCGCTACGCGGTCAAGGCCGTGGGGGAATGGATACTCCGCGGCTGCCGTCGCATGTGATCAGAGGTTGAACTCCTCTTCCCGGAAGTTCACCGCCGGGCAGGGGCCCAGGCATTCTCGGCAATGTGTGCAACGAGAGGCGTCCACGCTGGCCCTCCCGTCCTGCATGGACAGCGCCCCTTCCGGGCAGCGGGCCACGCAGAGGGAGCATCCCACGCAGTGCTCGGCCCGTAGGATGAGTCCGAACATGGTCTGAGCGGCATCGCGGATGATCTTCTCCGTCCGGCCCTTGGAGATCAACGAGCCCTGACGGAACACGGTGACATCGTCCACGGTGAGCCAATCCCCCTGAGGGTCCTCCTCCAGGGGCCCCATCACCGGGGCCATCTGTTTCAGCCGATTCATGTCCAAGGGGCGGGTGAACGCTGCTTCTATGCTGTAGCCCACCACGCAGGGCGACACCCCGTCCTGCATGTGCATCTGCAACGATCCCTCTGTGGATGCCAAAGTCTCCCGGCTGAGCTCGGAGGGGTCGCGACCGGTGAGGTTCGATATCTCCTCCCGGATGGAGTCCGGCAGGCGTTTCCAGCGCCAAAGGGCGTAGTCCTTCCATTCCGGGGAGAGGCCGCGGGAACGCATGCGCTCCTCCAGGTAGGCGTCCCATTCCTGGTAGCGCAGGCTGTTCCCGGCCACGATCTCCAGCTCCCCCATGTCGGATGCGGGGCATAAGAAGCAACCGATGCGGTCCAGACCACGCTCGTACCAGGGATTGTAAGGTTCCCGCTTCCAGAAGATGTACATCCATATGTGCAACGCATTCCATTCTTGGATGGGAGATGCGCCCACCTGCCCCGGCGTCCAGGGGTTCTTCCACACCCGGGGCTTGGAGCGCCGGGCCTCGGACTCGTAGCGGCGCTGCCCTATGAGGGACAGCACCCCGTCCGGGAAGTTGCGCAGTATGGCACCCACGGTTGGGCCCAGCTTGTTGGTCTTGCAGCACCAGCGGAAGTCCTTGGCCGGGGGACCGAAATGCACCAGGTTGCCGAAGAAAGCGTCCGTGGGCGCCTTCTCCTCGATGAGCTCCAATCCATGGCGCCGCACGGTCTCGTGCACATGCTCTACAGTCTCCGGGAACTCCAGACCGGTGTCGACGAATAGAACGGGAAGACGAAGGCCGGCATCCAAGGACAGGAGCAGGGTGGCCAAGGAATCCTTGCCACCGGAGAAAGACACCACCGTTGGCAAAGGGTTCTTTTCCATGGTCTCATGGATGAAGCGCACTGCTTCGTCCCGCCTTCGCGACAGGACGCCTTCGTTGGCCTGCACGACTGCATCCCAGTCCAGCCCCCCACGTCGGGGAGGGAGCTCCACCTCCTTGGTCCACTTGGTCTTCACGGCCACGCCGCGCTCCGATTCCAGCATCTCCGCGGCATCCATCTTCGCCAAGCCGGTGGCCAACGGGGTGCCGTCCTGGTCCAGGACCACCACCTCGTCACCCCTGCGGATGTCCGAGTGGACGGAAACCACCCCTGGAGCCATGAGGTTCTTGCCATCCTTGATGAAGGGCACGGCGCCGCTGTCCGCCACCACCATCGCCCGGCTCATGAGCGGGGCGATGCGCATGGCCCCCTGCAGGCGGTTCAGGAAGACCCATCCACGGCCCAGGTCGTAGCGGAGGGTGCCCACCACCTGGCCGTCCAGGATGACCTCGTCCATGCGGTCCAAGGAGGGGGCTTTGTTCATGAGCACGATATGGCCTTCTGGTAGGAGGACCTCGCCAGTGCCGGCGCCGAACTGGGAATCGACGACACCTCTTATGAGATCGAGGTCATGAGCGAAGGCTGGACGTACGTCTCCCGGAGGGGTGACCTCCACCTCCTGGGTGGCGGTGGAGCATACGGGGCAGGACTTCTCCTCCAAGATGGGCAGGTTGCATTCCGGGCACCAGCGGAGGTGGTTCTTTCCCAGTCGTACGGCGGCCATGTGACTTTGACTGCCATCCTTTATTTAAATTTTGAGTCTGGACGTTCCAAGTTGGTAGCAGAGAGCTTCGTTGCGTGATGGTATTGCCGGGCTCTCCGATGCCGTGGTCTGGATGAGCCTTATGTGCCTTGGCTGTCTACGTGCCATCCCTCCCGAACAAGGTTTAAATCCTATCCTTCCTTAGGTGAAGACTCGGACCTGATACAATGAATGCATCCAAGCGCTCCCTGAACATGGACTACGCCATCCGTGAGATAACCGTTCCTGCTGATGAGATGGAGCGCAAGGGAGCGAAAGTCATCCGTATGAACATCGGGGACCCCAACAAATGGGACTTCGAGACCCCGGAATACGTCAAGGCCGCCCTCCGGGAGGCGGTGGACATGGTGGACAACGGCTATGGCGACTCCCAGGGGAGCGTAGAGCTCCGGGAAGCCATCGTGAAGCGTGAACACCAGAAGCACGGTGCCCGCATAACCCCGGACAAGGTCATAGTCACCAATGGGGTGAGCGAGGCCGTACTGGCCATCATGGGATCTATGATGGAGTGCGGCGACGAGATGCTGGTTCCCGGTCCCGGGTACTCTCTCTACAATCAATTCACCAACTTCTTCGGCGGCGTGCCCGTGTCCTACGAGCAGGTAGAGGAGAACGATTGGCAGCCGGATGTGGACATGATCCGGGACCGTATCGGCCCTCGAACCAAGGGCATTGTGGTCATCAACCCCAACAATCCCACCGGTGCCGTGTATCCAGAGAAAGTTCTCCGGGAGATCGGTGACATCGCCGCCGAGCACAAGATACCAGTCATCTCCGACGAGATCTACGACAAGATAACCATCGACGGCCAGTTCTTCTCCATGTCCCGTCTGCCCTCAGACGTGGTGAGGATCATCCTCAACGGATTCTCCAAGGTCAACCTCATACCCGGATGGAGGGTGGGCTACGGGTACGTCATGGATGATCAGGGACTAC
>JBFWLS010000131.1:0-3646 GCA_050251995.1 Candidatus Methanomethylophilaceae archaeon | reverse complement strand
CACGGTGTTCAGGTTAATCTCCTGCTCCAGGTCGGAGGAGGCCACGATGTTCTGCACCTCGATATTGGGCTCGATGGTGATGAATATACCCGCTTTCTCGATGTCCTTGGCCACCTTCCCAATGGCCACCTTGACATCGTCCAAGCTCTTGGCTCCCGTGCAGACCACCTTTCCGCTGCGGAACAGCAGAGTGGCGGTTTTGGGGTCCTTCAGCCTGTAAACCAGTCCAGGGAACTGCTGGGGGTTGTACTCCGCCCCATCCAGGGCCAGTTCGATAGCGTTGAGGTCTAGTTCCTGACCCAAGGAGGTCGAAGCGACAACGTTCTCAATTTTCATCTTAGCCATCAATTCACCTTTTCCGGTGTATTTATAAAGGTATTTAAAAAGGTTTCCAAGTTAGCTCCTATATGAACAGAACGCATGTTTCTAACGGGAGAGAGCGTTCAGGATCTCGTCCAGAATCCCCATCGTCCCCTGCAGGCCTAGAATGGGTCGAGGTCGCAGATGCACGCTGCGCAAGCCTGGATGCAGGATGTCCACACCATTGCAGATCAATCCCTTGGCCATAAGGGCAGCGATGGTGTTGCCGTCTGCTAGAGCCAGATCTACGGCCGTTTCCATGACATCCTCGCCGATGTCAGACAGGCCGTTCTGGGCAAGATAGTCGTCGAGCTGCTCCCGGCAGCCATGCTTGACCTTAATGGACAACGGAACCATACCCAGATATGAGTGCATCAACTTGAGCACCGGCAGGAGCAGGGAGGCGTGCCCAGACAGGGAGAATGTCCTCCCCTTGGGGAGGCCCGTGGCAGCGTTCAGACGCGATATCTCCCTATAGGCCTCATGCCGGCAATACCTGATACGGCGCAAAGCTGGCTCCGGATTGGCATCCAACTCCCCACAAACAGCAGAAATCCATCTCTCCAGGTTGTCGAATCCCAACGGGCTACCACCCTCAACTTTCAAGGACGGCACCCCCAGTTCCTTCTCATACCAACGGGAGATACTTGAAGAGAAATCATCATCCACCACCACGTTCAAGGATGCTGAGGCTGAGTCTCTGGCCTCCTCCAGCGTCCATCCTGCCCCTACGACGGCTGACAGCTGGATGCCGCAAAGCCCCAGAATCCCTTTCAAATCCTCTATGCTATCCATCCAACCTAGGTGCCAGATCGAAAGACCCAGCAGGTTGACACGCTTATCCGCCGGTGACATCGGTTCCAAGGAGATGGATTCCATTATGGATTGGACTCCGTTCTGGAACCCTTCGCTGATGCTGTGAGAATACCCGGGGCTTTCCATCTTCACCACTGGGACACGCGTCGATTCCACGCGCAGGCCTTCCCCGATGAGGGAGGCACCAGGGGAGTTGATTATACCGATCATGGAAGGATTCAGACCCTGCACCAAGTCGAATACGCGACGCAGCTTGGGTTCTGAACCCATGATGTAATCCTGAGAATCCATGTAGGTGCACGGAATCCGAGGTTGTCCAAAATAGAATTCCCCCACATGCTGCAGGGGATTGAATGAGACCTGCCTTTGGAACATGGCATCGGACAAGGATGCTGGGTAATACTTACATCCCGTGGGTCCGTTCAATATGGTCACTGAATCCTTGATCCCTTCCAATGCGAAAAGTGCCCCGAGCAACCCATCTGGCATAGTTTGGTCAGCAGGCATCCTTCCTCCACCCCTCTGTAACCGGGGCTCGAAGTCCCAGGGCCCATTCCTCCGCCATGCGCAACACCCCTAAGTGACCCAGGTCTGGTACCAGCGGCACCTTGAACTGATGCAAGGGCAAATCCGATTGAATGAGATAAGAGCTTAGGAGCATCTGTGGAGCCTTTGACCTGACATCCTCCATGACCTCTGCCACGTCATATTCGGATTCGAATTCGATTATATCTGCATGCTCATTGCGGACATCGTAATCCATGGAGTGGTCCGACCTCTCTAACACCCGCACCCTCTGGATGTCCATGCCCAAGTCGAGGAGCAGGTCGACCAACCAGTCGATGTCCTTGTGCATGCTGATCACATAGACAGAACGACCCCGGAGATAAGGGCGTACCCGGCCTAGCCTCTCCTGGTATTCGGACCGGATCCGTTCTATCACCCCTTCCACCAATTGAGCTCGCTTGGTTTCTTCAGCCAGGCAACGCAACCAACGTTCTGTTCCTTTCATGCCTGGTTGCACGGGGAGAGCGCTGAATGTGGCGCCGTGGCAACGCTCCAGATAATCCTTTAACATCAAAGCGAAACGGTCCGTGCTCATCAGGAGCGAGATGCGCCCTCGTCGGAAGGAAGAAATCTGCTCCAGGTCGGAATCACCGATGAAACGGCAGTTCAACTTCAGACCCAGAAGCGACAGGAGCCGGGAGACAGCCTCTATATTGTCTTGACAGTTGCTGGCTATGGGTTTGATACCCACCAGGTTGACATAGTCGTCCTGGGATGGCACGTCGCTACGTATAAGAGAGTCCGAGAGTGCTACACAGGCATCAATTACACCTTGCATATGGTCACCTTGCAGATTGCCATCCTCGATTATCGGTATCAGCACCTGTCCCGGATGTTCCCTTGCCAGACGCTGCACGGTGTTGCTTACATCATCCCCGATGATCCCAGCAGGACAGGACGTTACCACGGCCAGGACCTTGGCTCCTTGGGATATCCTCTCCTCAATCTTCCTTCTCAAGCATTCCGCGCCACCGAACACCATGGAAGACTCGTCCATGGAGGTGCTGTGCACGTCAGCCTGGAGGAACGATTGCACCAGGGTGCCTTCCCTCAGAAAGGTTCTCCGTACCCCATTGGATGCCAGTTGATATGCCAGATGTGCACAGCCATCCGGACCGTGCAGTACGGTGGTCAACCCCTGCACCGACATGCATATGGCCGCCGCACCGGAGAAGGCACAGCCATGCAGGACCTCCCCCTTTTCTACGCTACGGGATGTGAATCCCATCGATGGTTTGCTCTGGACCTTCACGATTGGTGGCTCTTCTCTTCTGGATGCAGGTTCATTGACCCGTTTCGTACCTAGCACCACTGCTTCCAGGTCCGACTCGGAGAGGTGACAGGCTTTGTATCTCTTTCCGGTTACCACATCCGAGGCCAAAGAATTGAAGATGCAGGACATCTGGCTCTCCGGCTGCAACTCCAACAGGGTCATCCCCCTCTTCTCGGCCTCCAGAAAAAGGGGCGACCTTGGAACCCTGGCGATGATAGGCACACCCACGGCACTGGAGAACCTCTCCACCCTCTCCTTCTCCTCCTCGTCCCCCCGGCTGTTGAAGATTATGCCTCCGATCCGGTACGGATCGTAGTTGGCCACTCCTCTAAGTATGTTGTTGGCAGCATAAAGGGACATGAACTCCCCCGATGTAACCACATATACTGTGTCCGCATATTCGTCCCTCAGGGGGATGGCGAAACCACCGCAAACTACGTCCCCCAGCACGTCATAGATGATGATATCGTGCTCCAGCTGCTCTATACCCAATTCGTCTAGGAGGTCGAAGGCGGATATGATTCCCCGGCCGGCGCAGCCCACCCCCGGCTCCGGACCCCCAGCCTCCACACAGTGGCAACCCATGTAGCCGGTGCCCATCACCTGGTGCAACTGCCGCTCATTCGAAGG
>JBFWLS010000130.1:0-3654 GCA_050251995.1 Candidatus Methanomethylophilaceae archaeon | reverse complement strand
TACATGGTGTGCGCAGACATCAACACTTGGGGAAGGTATACCTCATGGGCGGCATATCGATCGCCGACCACAGACATACCCTTCACCAGGCCTTCGTTGATGGCAAGAAGCGGGCTGAACCCGTTCTTGAGAACCTCATTGGCTCCCTCTTTGGCGATATCCGGCTTGCCGTTGACCACGGCATCGGCCAATTTCGCCAATACAGCTTCTTTCGTCATTCAAGACTCCTCCTTGGAGACAATTCAGTTGTCTCTGTAGAAAATAACCTCAGAAGTTCTATTATAATCGTTATCTTGGATGGATGTAATGTCCATCATGTATACGGTAGAATAACAACAATTATGGTATTTTCTTTTATATACTTTCTTCATTTAACGATTCTTCTACCAGAATAATAGTTATATGTCGTTAATTTTTACCGAAACGTACAATTATTAGTATAAATATTTTACTATAATGAAAATTCAAAAATATTTTTAATATCGACTTAACGGCTTGCATAACCAAATGTATAGTAATTATTAAATTTTCACTTTTTTATTAATAAGAAAATTCTATAGGTTTATTAAACGACCCACGGATAGTTTTTCTTGAAGAGGAAGATGAGAATGCGGAATCTATCACCTATGGATGGTTCACAGAGTATGCTTCTGATTACCATAGAAATGGAGTCTGATCGTCCATTGGCGGAATCAAACCATCTTCCTCTGAACACATCCATGGTGGTAAGGCGATGAGCAAGAGACCCGTGTATCCCTTCTCAGCAATCGTAGGACAGGAGGATATGAAAGAAGTTCTTCTCTTGAATGTCGTAAACCCTTCCATCGGTGGGGTCTTGATCAGAGGAGAGAAGGGGACAGCTAAATCAACCGCTGTCCGAGCTCTGGCAGAACTGTTGCCTCCGCGATTGGTGGTCTCAGAATGTCCTTTCCATTGCTCTTGGGGTCCGAAGGAGAAACTCTGCTCCTCCTGCCAAGAACGTATTGACGGAGGGGAGACATTGAGTAGCGAGGCGATTCCCATGCGGGTCGTAGAGCTTCCTCTATGCACCACTGAGGACCGCCTGGCAGGAACTTTGGACATCAGCCATGCCATTACAACAGGCACCAAGAAGTTCGAGCCCGGCATTTTAGCCGAGGCCAATGGGAACATCCTCTACGTGGACGAGGTCAACCTATTGGACGACCACCTGGTAGACTTGCTCTTGGATGCCGCCGCCATGGGTATGAACTTCGTGGAAAGAGAGGGGGTCTCATACTCCCATCCGGCCAATTTCATACTCGTGGGCACCATGAACCCCGAGGAAGGGGACCTCCGACCACAGCTCTTGGACCGATTCGGCCTGGTGGCAGACGTGCATGGGGAACGCGACCCTCTGAAAAGGATAGAGGTGGTTAGAAGAAGGATAGAATTCGAGACCGAACCAGATGCATTCCAGGATGGATTCCGGGAGGAGCAGGAGAATCTACGTAAACGCATCGTGGACGCTCGACGCACCATTACCACTGCCCGTATCGCACCTGAGGTTTTGGAAGCGGCGGTGGAGATATCATTGCATCTCGGCGTGGATGGCCACAGGGCGGACCTAACCTTGGTGAAAGGGGCCATGGCCCATGCCGCCTTGGACGGACGGTCCATCGCCACCACCAAGGATGTGCTGAAGGTGGCCAAGATGGCTTTGCCGCACCGCATGAGAAGACAGCCCTTCGAGGAGTCCAATCTGGACATCAGGGAGTTGGATGAATGGCTACGCAACCGGTTCCAATATTGAGATGCTCATACCCTTTCCCTGCCATCGTCGGCCATGACAGGGTGAAGAAGGCCCTGCTCTGCGCCATGGCATCCAAAGACATCAACGGCGTCCTGATAATAGGGGGGGCTGGAACCGCCAAATCCACCTTGGTTCGTTCACTGGTCTCGGTGGCACCGGAGCTCCGCCTCCACAACATCCCCCTCAACATTGGCGAGGACCGTCTGGTGGGAGGGATGGATATGGAGCACGCCATCTGCAGCGGGAGGAAACGATTCATCCCAGGAATACTGAAAGAGGCTGAGAACGGGCTTCTCTATCTCGATGAGATAAACCTTTTCGACGAGCACATAATACAGAAGATTCTGGACGTGTCGGAGAGAAAGGTCAACGAGGTGCAGAGGGAAGGCATCTCCGGCACCCATGATTGCGACTTCCGTCTGGTGGGCACCATGGACCCGGACGAGGGGGGCCTGTCCTCCCATCTCCTGGATCGTTTCGACATCTGCGTAAGAATGGACGACATCCTGGATCGGGATAGTCGCGTGGAGATATTGCGCCGGAGTCTTTGGCATGAGAACGACCCGGATGGGTTGCTATCCGAGCATAAAGATGAACTCGAAGAGCTCCGCACGAGGATCGACAAAGCCAAGGAGAAGGTTCCATTCATAATCTTCCCGCCCTCGTTCTACGATGCCGTCTCCAATCTCTGTCTGGAGCTGAACGTGCAAGGTCACCGCGGGGACATGGCCATGGTGCGGGTGTCCAAGGCCTTGGCGGCTTTAGACGGACGGGACCAGGTATGTCTGGAGGACCTACATGAAGCGGCATCCATGTGCCTCCAGCATCGTCGTTGCGATCCGCCAGATGGCCAACGGCATGATAAAGAGGATCTGGAATGCGACTTAAAGGACGAACGGCCCTCTGGGAAGGAGTGCCTCCCCCTTCCTAAGCCGCCCATTGACCCTTCATCGCACTCAGGGGGGTCTGGGGACGGCCGCGGAAAAGAAGATGTCTTCTCCGTGGGGGACCCGTTCGTGGTTATCGACTTCCTTAAGCCCACGGACCGCATGGGAGAACTGCATCGGGGACGTGGAAAGAGAGGCTCCGTGCAGGAGACCGACGGCCATGGGAAATACAAATCGTTCCGTGTGCCCATCGGCACAGTGAGCAGCGTGGCCATGGTGCCCACGTTGCGCGTGGCCGCCCCCTATCAATGTTTCCGTGATCGACGAGGCAAGGCCATGGCGTTGGAAGCCTCCGACCTGAGAGAGAAGGTACGGGTCAGCCGCAACGGCACCACCATGCTCTTCCTGGTGGACTCCAGCGGCTCCATGGGGGCACGACGGCGCATGGTGGCAGTAAAAGGGGCCATTCTTTCGCTGCTCAAGGACGCCTATCAGAAGAGGGATGCCGTAGGAATGATGTCCTTCCGGAATGAATCAGCGGAGCTGCTGTTGCCACCCACCAAGAGCATCGACCTAGCCTACCGCAAGCTGCACCAGATGCCCACCGGGGGCAAGACGCCGCTGGCCCTCGGCCTCTCCGAGGCCGGGCGTATGTTGACCTCGGAGAGGATGAGGGACGTGGAGGACAAGGTGCTGGTGATAATGTCCGATGGCCGAGCCAACATACCGTTGTATGGGAACGACGCCTTCATCGATGCTCTGCAAGTGGCGGAGCGGCTTTCCGCAACGCCCCTGAAGTTCGTGGTGGTGGACACCGGCCCCGCCTTCCCACGTATCGACCGTGCTGAGAGGCTCAGCGTTGCCCTGGGAGCGACCTACTTCCGTTTGGAGGATCTGGACTCCGACACCTTGGCCGGCTCGTTGCGGCTCGCGGTGCATGGCCATTGAAGGCCACACGGCCCTTCTAAAATGAGTGAGAAAGAGGAATGCCCATGG
>JBFWLS010000129.1:0-3711 GCA_050251995.1 Candidatus Methanomethylophilaceae archaeon | reverse complement strand
CCATGCATTCCTGGGAAACCCAGGCAGAGCGGGTGCTCGTCTGGGATGGACCCGATGCCCATCAAGGTGACCACCACCGGCGACCATATGGTCTCGGCGAGCTGGATCAGCTCCGCCGAGGCATTGGCAGAGATCACTCCTCCTCCGGATATGATAAGAGGCCTTTCCGCGGCCATGATCATCTTCGCTGCCTTGGCCAGGTCGGAGAGGTTCTCCCGATGGTCTAGGGGAGGGAGTTTCACGCTCAAGTCGCCTTCGTCGATCTCGGCGTTCATGGTGTCCACGGGCAGGTCTATGTGCACTGGTCCCTGCCTGTCGGTGGAGCAGATGTTCCAGCCCTGCAGTATAGCCTCTGGTAGATCGTGTACGTCCAGGACGCGATAGTTGTGCTTGGTGACTGGCATCATGAGGCTGAAGGAGTCCGCCTCCTGGAATGCACCCATCCCCAAGTCTGTGGATGAGACCTGTCCGGTGAGTACGATCATGGGGGACGAGTCCGCATAGGCCGTGGCCACCCCTGTGACCAGGTTGGTTGCGCCAGGGCCGGAGGTGGCTAGGCAGACCCCCGGTTTCCCTAGAGCTCGGGCGTATCCGTCCGCCATATGCGCGGCGCATTGCTCGTGCCGCACCAGGATGTGCCGGATGGAGGAATCTAACATCTCGTTGAAGATGGGTATGACCGGCCCACCCGGGTAACCGAAGATGGTGTCCACTCCCTGTCCTTCCAACAATCTCAGCAGCGCTCTCGATCCCTTCATCACTCTCACCATGCTGGATGGTGGCGTGTCGGTGCCCCCATCCCTATTGCGGTATAGGATATTGTTTAATAACCGTTCCCGTTGATATGGTGGTGCTAGGTGAATTCCGCATGGTAATCGTCCACCACGAAGAGCTGATGGAGCACGACCATTGGCCTCAGCACCCTGAATCGCCTTTCCGCCTGCGCAGCATCCGTAAGAAGCTGGAGCAGGAGGGTCTATGGAACGAGGTCCAAGAACCGGCGCCTCTGCGGGAGGAGGATCTCTTACGAGTGCATGGGAACGACCATGTGGAGAGAATCCGCAAAGGTGGCAACTTGCCCTTGGACCCGGACACCATGCTGAAGGACCAAACTTACCATCTGGCAAACCTCGCCGCCTCGGTGGCCACGGAGGCTGTGCAACGGGCGCGCAAGGGGGAGATGGCATTCGCCATCACCCGCCCCCCTGGGCATCACGCCCGGGCCAATCAGGCCGGCGGTTTCTGCTATTTCAACAACGCGGCCGTGGCCACGGCCAAAGCCAACGTGCGCACGGCCATAGTGGACATCGATGCCCACCATGGGAACGGCACGGAGGAGATATTCTATCTCCGGGACGATGTGCTGTTCATCTCCTTGCATCAGATAGAAGGCTATCCTGGAACAGGGCACCTGGAGGATGTGGGTTCAGGTGAGGGTCTGGGGTTCAATGTGAACATCCCCTTGGAGATGGGTTCTGGAAATCGTAGCTACATGTGTGCCTATGATGAGATAGTCGAACCCATACTGCGTAGCTTCTCCCCGGAGCTCCTGGTGGTCAGCATCGGTGTGGATGCACATTACTCCGATGCGATGTCGAACATGAACCTGAACACCCCGGGCTACACCAATCTGGCCCATCGATTGATTGACTTTATGGATCACGGCGACATAGCATTCGTCTTGGAAGGCGGCTACCATCTTCGTGCCACCGCCGAGGTGGTGGCAGGTGTGGTTTCCGCATTCGAAGGCAAGGAGATCTCACCTGAGTACAAGGAGGAGCGCCCAGAACCGCCGGAGGCAGAAGGTAAACTGTTGCAGATCAAGAAGTGGCACGGCAAACGCTGGACCTTGTGAGCAAACGTTATTTTACCGCGATGGGATATCCACCCATATCATACACACTCATGGGGGGAACAACGAGTATGAAAGTCAAGGTCGGCATCAACGGATATGGAACCATCGGTAAACGGGCCTGCACCGCCATCAAGCGGCAGGATGACATGGAGATTGTGGGCGTCACCAAGACCAGACCCAGCTACGAAGCCAGGATGGCCAATGACCTGGGCGTACCCCTGTACGCTTCCGGGAGTGAGGGCACCGCCCCTTTCGATGCCGCTGGTATAGCCACAGCCGGTACCCTAGAAGACCTGTTGTCCAAAGTGGACATCATCGTGGACTGTACCCCTGGAGGTGTGGGGGCAGGATACAAGGAAATCTACTCCAAAGCAGGAGTGAAAGCCATCTTCCAAGGTGGAGAGGAGCATGGCACCGCCGGCGTGTCGTTCAACTCCACCGCTAACTACCAGGAGTCCTGGGGCATGCAGTTCTCCCGCGTGGTCTCCTGCAACACAACCGGCCTCCTGCGTACCCTCTATCCCTTGGACAAGGAGCTGGGGGTCCAGAGCGTGTACGCCACCCTGATCCGCCGCGGCGCAGACCCCGGTGACAGTAAGTCCGGGCCCATAAACGCCATCGAACCCTCTCTGAAGCTCCCCACCCATCATGGCCCAGATGTGCAGAGCATCATGCCCTGGCTGGACATCCACACCATGGCCGTGAAGGTTCCAACCACCCTTATGCACCTTCATACTGTGGTGGTGAAGCTCAAACGCAGCGTTGCCACGGAAGAGGTTTTGAAGGTCTGGGAGAAGGCCCCCCGTATTTGTATGGTAAGAGGCAAGGAAGGGATCAAATCATCGGCCCAGATAATGGAGTACGCCCGGGATTTGGGACGCTCACGCGGCGATTTGTTCGAGATTGCGGTCTGGAAGGACGGCGTGAAGACTGTGGGGGACACCCTGTACTATTATCAGGCGGTGCATCAGGAGAGCGACGTGGTTCCCGAGATAGTGGACTGCATCCGTTCCATGTGCAAGATGGAAGAGGATGCCTTCAAATCCGTCCAGAAGACCAATGCGGCCATGGGCATACGATCCTGATCTCAAACGCTTTCCCTCTTCTCCCCAGAGGGGAAGAAAAATGTATTTTAGTTGATGGCAATCCCCCTCACATCCGATTGGGGAAACGATGATGAAGGAATTCAACACGCTCGACGATTTCGACTTCAGAGACAAGACCGTCCTGCTACGGGTGGACATCAACTGTCCCCTGGACCGGGAGAGCCTGAGCATCATCAACGATTCCCGTATCCGGAAGATCGCCCCCACCGTCACCGAGCTCTCATCCAAGATGTCCAAATTGGTAATCTTGGCGCATCAGAGCCGGAAGGGTAAGTGGGACTTCATACCATTGAAGCAGCACGCGGAGGTGCTCTCCCGCTACACCCGCAAGAAGATCCGTTTCATCCCCGATGTCATCGGCGAGATCGCCACGGAGGCCATACGATCCATGTCGCCGGGTGACGTGATACTCTTGGACAACGTCCGTAACTTGGATTGCGAGACGGAGAAGAAGAGCATGCAGGAACATGGCAACTCAGACCTGGTGCAGGCCTTGGCACCCTTGGCAGACATCTACATTTGCGATGCCTTCGGTGCCGCTCACCGTTCCCAATGCTCCCTGGTGGGTTTCCAAGCTCGGCTTCCATCCGCCGCTGGACGTCTGATGACCAAGGAGCTGTATGCACTGAGCTCGGTCTTTGACGAACCCAAGAGGCCCTCCACCTTCATCTTGGGAGGAGCCAAGTTTAGCGACGCCTCCCCTATGATCGACCATGTCCTGGGCACTGGCAAGGCGGACCGGGTCATATT
>JBFWLS010000128.1:0-3850 GCA_050251995.1 Candidatus Methanomethylophilaceae archaeon | reverse complement strand
CTTACCCCATTCATTGGGAACACCTACAGCGGGGCGGTGCCCTTGGGTCTGGCTTCCGTGCTCGACCAAGCCTCTCCGGGCGAGAGGATTCTGGTGGTGGCGTATGGTTCCGGAGCGGGTAGTGATGCCTTTGACATCACGGTCACGGACGCCATCAAGGACTTCCGTCGACAATCCTCACCCACGGTGGCGGAGATGATCAAGAACACCAAGGAGCTGGATTATGCTACATATGCCAAGTTCCGTGGCAAGATATTGATGAAGGGGTGATTAGATGAGAGACGTTGCAATCATAGGGATAGGGCACACACAATTCGGTGAGCTGTGGGATAACTCCTTCCGGGAGATAGGGATCCAGGCGGGCCTGGAAGCCATCAAGGATGCCAACTTGGCCGGATCGGAGATAGACGCCATGTATGTGGGTAACATGTCATCGGGGCGTTTTATAGACCAACATCACATCGGGGCCCTCATCGCCGACTACTCTGGAATGGCTTTCGAGCACATTCCATCCACACGCATAGAGGCCGCTGGAGCCTCCGGAGGCATCGCCTTTCGGCAAGGAGTGATGGCTGTGGCCTCGGGCATGCATGACATCGTAGTGGTGGGCGGGGCAGAGAAGATGACCGATGTCTCCGACGATGCCTCGAATTTCATTCTTAACTCCGCGGCCGACCAGCAATGGGAGTCCCTTATGGGGGCTACCATGTCTTCGTTGCATGCCATGATCGCTCGGCGATTCATCCATGAGGGATTGGCCACCCGAGAGCAGATTGCTTCGGTGTCGGTGAAGAACCATGACCATGGGGTCCTCAACCCCCGGGCCCAGTTCCGCAGAGCTATCAGCCTGGATGCGGTGCTACGATCCCCCAAGGTGGCGGATCCCCTGACAGTCTTCGATTGCGCCCCCATCTCTGACGGGGCGGCAGCCGTGGTGCTCTGCCCCCTGGAGATGGCCAAGGACTACACGTCCAATCCGATCAAGGTCTTGGCCTGTTCACAATCCAGCGACACGCTGGCTCTTTACCAGAGAGAAGACATCTGCACCTTCAAAGCTACCCAGGTCGCAGCCAAGAGGGCCTATGAGGTGTCTGGGCTGGGGCCGAAGGACATACAGGTGGCGGAAGTGCATGACAATTTCACAATCTCCGAGCTTCTGGCGCTGGAAGACCTAGGTTTCTTCCCTCGCGGCAAGGCGGGTGAGGCGGTGATGGAAGGGCGCACCCATCTCGGCGGCGACATAGCTGTGAACACCTCCGGCGGTCTGAAGGCCCGCGGGGACCCTATCGGGGCCACGGGCGTGGCGCAGATTGTGGAGCTGGTGATGCAGCTGCGCGGAGAGGCGGGCAAGCGCCAGGTGACGGACGTCCGCCATGCCCTGGCGCACAACGTAGGTGGCAGCGGCTCCGCGGTAGTGGTCAGCATACTGGGGGTGGCCTGAATGCCTGTAGCCCGTTTCTGGCGGGATATCCCGCAACGCTACAACATGTATGGGTCCCGTTGCGGCTCCTGTGGAAAAGTCTATTTCCCTACTCGTCACCTCTGCCCAGCCTGCCGACGCTCCAGCATCGGGAACATGGAGAGCGTGCGCCTCAAGGGAGAGGGCAACGTGCACACTTTCTCCATAGTGCATGACGCTCCGGAGAGCAGACGGCTACAGAAACCATACGTCGTGGCCATGGTGGAGCTGGACGAAGGGCTGAAGGTCACTGGGGAGCTGGTGGATGTGGAGTTGGACGAGGTCCGCATAGGAATGCGTGTGCGGGCGACGTTGAGGAAGCTGGGGGAGGAGGGTCCCGGTGGCATAATCCACTATGGCTTCAAGTTCATCCCAGTGAACGAATGAGCGCAAACCACTTCAAACCTTTATTCTTTCCCGCCTCTGCCGTTGGTCTCCCAAGGGCTTATAGCATATCTCGTTGGCAGAGCCACGGTCCCAGGGGAAGGATTTTGACTGTCCCACGCCCAGGTAGCCTATGCTCTTTCCACCGACATGGATGTCCTGGGCTATTCCCGGTCCATGGTTCCGAACCACCAGCAAGCCGTCAACATACTCCGCATCCAAGCGTGGCAGGAGGGATTCGCGCTCTGCTTCCACCTTCAAAGAAACAATGTTCATCCGGCGGTCGATGCCGAGTCGGTCCGCAGGAGGACGCAGGATCAAATCCACCCATTGCCGCACGTCCGCACCCATTTCCTGCAACTCGGACACCTTCTGGCGCAACTCTTTGTGTTCTCTTACGACACGTGCCCCAGAAGCATCGTCGCGCCCAAGAGCCAAAGCGCCTTGGGCTAGGAGCTCTTCCGCTTCCAGGAAGCTTCCTCGTTGTAACGCCCCCCGGGCTTCCTCGATCCTCCTACGGCTCATGACGTTGGGCATGGAAGATGCGGCGGCAGCCTTTTCCAGCTGGGAGGCCCTGCCCTCGATGAAATCTTGTAGCCTGGACTCCAGCCCGGACCATAAGGACTGCAACGCCTGGTCATCCATTCCCGCTAGGCCTTCTGGCACTTCCTCCCGCAGTTGCTGGAATCCATCCAGGAGGCTCCTCCTAACATGGAGCCGGCGGGCCTCCCGCTCCTGATAGAAGGAACGTTCCATGACCAGGAACGATCTGTAGGAACCCTCCATGTCATGGGCGGAGGTGGCCTTCAAAGCCAGCTCGATGCTATCGAAGGTCTCCGGGCACTGCCATCCTGGAGGCATGGCATTAATGTGTTGTGACAGGCGGGACGCCCTGACCTTGAGGTCTCTATGGAGCTCCAAAGCGCTTTGGAAATCCAAGCGGGCGTGGTATGCCTTGGAGGCCCCAGCGAGGAACTCACCCCGGCCCAGGCACGATTCGATTTCCTGCAGGCTCCCCTCCAGGACGGCGGTGTCCATACCCTCTTTCGACATGACAAGGCAGAGCTCCCCCAACCCGTGCAGTGAAGCCTCCAACGCCTGGCGGCGGAACTGCAACTCCTCCAGTCCAGCCTCGATGAAACGTTTGGAATCCTTGGCAGCATAGAAATCCCTGTTCCTCACCTCACCCCTCATCTCCTCGAGGCGTCTCAGCAACCACTCCATCTCCGGGCCCGCCAGGTTCCGTGATTCTGCATCCTCTATAGCATCCAGCTCCTGTTCACGCACCTGGAAGTTAATCTTCTTGGCAATCTGCTCAATTGCCCTCTCCAGGAACTCATGGCAGAGCAGAGGGCGCCCTTGCCGTAGCATGAGCTCTGATTGTTCCGCGATGGCCATCAGCGGGTGGACTTCCAAACCCATCATCCTGCCCAAACCGATGAAATCCTGGGCCTGAACCTGAGCTATACGGCAACGATTGACCAGCATGGCACGTTTGTCCAGGTCCTCCTCCAGGTGGAAAATAATGTTGGTCGCCACCTCATAGCGCCCTGCCTCGATGTTGGACCATGCATTCTCCAGCATGTCCAGGCTGACGGCCTTCTCGTTCACGTCCAGCATCGGCTCCCCGATACGGGGACGAAGATTGGTGGAACGTTCCTGCAAGGCCTTGGATATCTCGGATCGGCCGGTGCGCATAGCCTTCTCCATCAGGGAGGAGGCATGACGGTAGTCGCCGTTCTCCAGGAAGAACATGGCCTGAGGCATGCTCTCCTTGAGGGTGACCACCTTCAGTCGGAGCATGTCCGCGGTCTCTATGAGCATCGAGCCGTCCTCCATGATATTGGCAGCGGCACTCTTCAACCCCTGCTCGATTAGGGACCGGAGGAGCTTCTTGGATTCCACATCCGCTTCACGATACCGGCCGTTCTGGAACAGGTCGGCACAGGTCTTGAGGGGTTTGTCGCTGAGCCCTTCTTGAGCCACTATGGATGAGATGCGCAGGAG
>JBFWLS010000127.1:0-3853 GCA_050251995.1 Candidatus Methanomethylophilaceae archaeon | reverse complement strand
TGACTACTCCCCTCTGGGGACGGTGGATGTTGCATATGCATTTCAGCAGGGTGGTCTTGCCCACGCCGTTTGGACCGAGAAGGGAGACCACGCTGTTACCTTCGGCTTCGAAGCTGATGTCTTCCAGGATCTTCTTGGTCTCATAGGAGAATTCCAGGTTTTCCACCCTAAGCATGCCGGTGCCCCCTGATGAGGATGTATATGAACAACGGTCCACCGATGAAGGAGGTTATGATCCCGACGGGGATCACGAAAGCGAAGAGGTTCTGTCCGATGATGTCCGCCAGGACCAGGACGGATGCTCCCACCAACATGGAGCCTGGCAGCAGGTAGCGATGGTCGTTGCCGATCACGCGGCGGACGATATGCGGACCAATGAGACCGATGAAGCCGATGACGCCCAGGAAGGACACCACCACCGCGGTGATGACCGCGGATGCTGTGAGCCCGGCGATTCGGGTCATGTTGACGTTGACGCCAAGGCCGCTGGCCACGTCATCCCCGGCATCCAATGCGTTGTAGTCCCAGCGCATGTACAGGAAGTAGATGATCACCAAAGCGGAGACCACGGCTATTATGAGAAGGTCGTCCCAGAAAACCTTCTCCAAGGAACCGAACTGCCAGAACACGATGGCCGACAGGGCGGCCTCGTTAGCGGTGTAGGTGAGGAAGGCAATGCCGGCGGCGAATATGGAGCTCAACGCCATACCAGCCAGAACCATGGTCTCAGGAGTGGCTTTGGTGATTTTCACCAGCATTATTATGACCCCGGTGGCCACCATGGCCATGGCGAAGGCGGAGAGGGTGACGATATAAGGATTGTCTATCTGCGGCGTGGCCACGGACTGACCGAGGATGGCACCACCGGAAAGGACGATGATGCCGATGGAGGCTCCGAAGGCGGCGGCATTGGAGATGCCCAGGGTGAACGGGGATCCCAACGGGTTCTGGAGAATGCACTGCATCACCGCACCGGCGATGCCCAGGGAGAAACCGGCCAATATAGCGGCCATGATACGAGGCAGACGGATGTCCCAGACCACGTAATCATTCCAGGTCTGCCCTTTGTTGATAAGGATGTGGAAGATGTCCCCCGGACTGAGATTTGCAGGGCCAAGACACAAAGAGATTACTGTAAGGGCCAACAATACCAGGGACAAACCGATGAGGAACAGTATGTTGCGCTGGGAATATTTCCTGTACCTTTCAATGCCGTCGTCTCTCTGTGCTTCCATGTAACGTCCTCTCATGTCAATATCGAACTTCTCGGCGAGTTGCAGGAATGAATGAGATGGGAAAAGGTTTGCCCTCGGACGACTTCAGACCACCACGGCTAAGGACTTGCCATCCACGACTTCCACCTGGGTCAGCAATGGCAATGACACCGTGACACCAGTGAAGCGGGCGTCCATCTTGGTGAAGACATCCGTGCCATTATCTCCGTAGAAGAACTCGTAGACACCGTTGATGTAGCCCATCATGACGCTCTGGTTGTAGATGCCGTCGTACAACACGTAAGCCAGGTAGTAAGCGTTGGCTATGACGTTGTCGAAGTTGCATCCGAACCAGAAGTAAGGCATCATCACATAGATATCGACCCCTGAAGATTCGAAGTATTCCAAGACAGCTTGACTATCAGTATTGTCGATAATCATGCCAAAGCTGGTGGGGTCAACGAAGGCTATGTCGAAATCCAAGTCACCCACGGCCTCCGGCCCAATATCCAGCGCCACTGCGGATGTGGAGCCGGTGTATGCGTTGTTACCGCCGACAAGCTCCAAAGAAACGAAGTTTCCAACCGTCCAGTCAAGGGCTCTGGCTCCAGCCACAGCGGTGCCGGCCAGATAAACGCTCTCGTTGCTGGTGCGACCATCTACCAGATCACGGATCTCCGTGAAGAAGCCGTTGATACCATCTATCAGCTCCTGCGCTCGATCCTCCATCTGGAATATCTGACCCAACAACTCCACCTGGAAGATGAAATCATCGTCCAAGGTGTAGTTCTCGGTCATGAAGCTTTCCTCGGAAAGCTCATAGATGACCACCAGGTTGAAAGATTTGGCCAGGATGTCACAGTTCACTTTGAAGTTATTGTAAACGGTGTGCGACACTATTATGAGGCTGGGTTGGAGATTCCCGATGGCCTCGATGTCCGCACTGGGCAGTCCGTTGTGGGTGTGCGATGTGAGGTTGGCATCGGTGTAGTACCCATAGGCATACTGGTACGCCTTACCGTTTTGGGTGGGGCTCTTGTCCCCGGCATCCACCATCACGACTTTCTCGTTCAGGTTGAAGTAGGACACGAAACGTAGCGTATCCACTCCAACGGTGACGATTCCATCATCAAGGGAGTCTGGAATCTGCACCGATCTCCCAACGGCATCGATGACGCCGGTCGGTTGCTCTTCGCCGCTGTTGTTGTATACTACGTACCCGGCACCGAATCCCACGGCTCCGGCGAGAAGCACTAGAACGATCGCTATCGTCACCGGCATCTGCTTGTTCATGTCTAGAGGAATGCAAAACAAGTATGTAATACTAATTAGAAAAGAGTAACACTAATATCGCCGTTCACAACATACTCAATTGAGATGAGTAACATGCAAGTTCCTTAAAAAACATCACATCATTATAGATAGTGAATTTTGATTATTATAATTAATAGTCACAATGACTATCGTTTTTAAATAGTATCAACCCACTGACAACTGATTAGTAACTTGGAGAGTGACAATACGGACGAAACTTCTCCTTATCTTGACCTGAGCTACCCGATCAAGCATAAGCGCAAGGTACCTTTCAGCCCTGTCCTAAGACTCGACCTCCGGTACCGGAAGCTGTGGCAGAGCATACAGGAGCTCGACCGGGAGCTCGGGAGCTTCGTCCTTGCTGGCAAAGACCTCATACGTCTGGTAGAAGACGCTTTCGCATCCAACATTCATTCCTCGGTCTCATTGGAGGGCAACCCTCTTACCGTTATCGAGGTACGTAGGATATCCACCGCATTCTTCCACGACCGTCTGGGCCAAGATTTTGTAAACGGTCCGCAGCAGGAGATCATCAACCACCTTTACTCCCATTTCTTGAAACAGCAGTTCTCCCTCCCATGGGGGATCGATAACATCCGTGCTGCCCATGGGTTCCTCATGGACGGAACTGTTGATTCTGTCCCTGCCGGGACGTTCCGCAAGGACCTGAGCTGTATACGGGGAGAGGACGGGTTCGAGTACTTCCACACCTGTCCCCCAGAGGACATCGAAGAGGAGATGGAATCGCTGCTGGATTGGTTGAATAACTCTCCGTACGATGGTTTGCTGACCGCAACCCTTTTCCTGCACGAGTTGGAGAGCATCCATCCCTTCGATGATGGCAACGGACGCCTTGGCCGGAGCCTTTTCCATGTTCTGTTGCAAGAGTTCGGTTTGAGGAATTCCCGGTTGTGCAAGATCGATAGTTCCATTTTACGGGATAGCGAGGCATACTATGGCCTTCTCGGCTACGTTGACCGGACTCTGGATTATGCTCCATTGATAATGCATATGGCAGAGTGTGTTTTTGACGCTTATGAAGAAGCAGTCTCCTCCTTCCGTGAGAAAGATTTGCTGCGAGAGATGGATGAGAACGACCGGGCCCTGGTCAGGAAAGCCCGGGGCACAGGATGGTTCTCCCTGTCTGAGGCGGCATCATGGTTGCCAGGCATAAGCGACAACATTGTACGCAACCGCCTGAACTCCCTGAACGAATTAGGAGTTCTATTGAAGAAAGGGCATACTAGAGCGACCAGGTACCGGTTCCATGACCCGCTCAAGATGACTGAGGAGAGGGTGGAAGGAACACGTAGTCTGGATGAATA
>JBFWLS010000126.1:0-3856 GCA_050251995.1 Candidatus Methanomethylophilaceae archaeon | reverse complement strand
AGGATTGCAATAACTCTTGGCCTCGGCGGTCGTGCAGACACCAGCTGTTCACAGCACTACCTTTGTTCCGCTCCAAAAGTGGCTCCAGAGCGGTCATTATGGCTTCCAGGTCATTTTCCTCCCCCTCCAGATCCAGGAACACCGCCGATCCGGCATTGGACGGTGGCTGCGGCAGGTGCGAAAGGGCGCCCCTCGCCTGCACACCCCGGATCAGTTCCAAGGCGGCCCCGTCGAAGAACTCGATGAAATCAGGGGTAAGCTCTGGACACGACTTCAACGAGCTTACGAAAGCCAAGGCATCCTCGTCCGCAGGGAAGAAAAATAGCATAGAGAATGAATGATACCAGGGGATGATGCGTAGGTCGATCTCGGTTATCACGCCCAATGTGCCCTCACTGCCCACGAAGAGGTCTACAAGGTCCATGCCCTCATGACAGAAGAACCCCGCAGCGTTCTTGACCTGGTTGTTGAAATCATAGCTAGGGAGGCGAAGAAGGACAGGGCCGTCCGAGGTGGAGATCTTGAGTTCCCTTCCCTGGAAGAGATGCTCACCTCTCTTTACGTCCAATACATCTCCGTTGGGAAGGACCACCCGCAGACGCCGCACCCAATCGCGAGTGGGTCCATAACGATAGGAGCGGGCGCCGGAGGAGTTCGCGGCCACGTTCCCGCCTAGGGAACTGTTCTGCTCCGTAGGGTCCACGGGATAGAAGAACCTCCCTTGACGCTGCACCCGCAATGCCACCCCCTCCTGCAACGCATTCTGCTGGCTTGGATGATGTCGCAGTATCCTGTTCAAGGATGCCAGGGTAAGGTTCGGTTGCACTCGGACGAAGAACCCGTCCTTGTCCTCTCCGTAACCCAGGAATGCATTCATGGCGTCCATGGCTATGACCGCCCCCCCTTGGGGTACGGCCCCGCCGACAACCCCGGTGCGCATGCCGCTTATCGTGGCATGCTCGCCGCTGCTAGCCAAATGGCGCAGGACCGCCACCAGCTCCGCTTCGTTCGCTGGGAGGTAGATGGCGGAGCAATCCCCGCTCATCTTGGATTCGTCCGTGCAGTAACGAGTCCAGGCGTTCTTTCCCTCAGAGAGGTCCCAACATCTCACGTCCTCAATAGGGGTGGCGGGGACCCTCTCGGTCACAACTCCATCAATGTTCAAGGTAATCTCCCCGGAGACGAGGGACCATGGCTGCCATCACTGCCTGTTCCGTGAGCTGCTTACGATCCATGATGCCCTGCGTCAGCACACCGATGGCGCCGTCCGCATCCCCCCGATCCCGGGTGTGGAAGACATCCATCATGGCCTCTCCTACGGTGCAACCTTGACGAACCTTATCCGCCACTCGGTCTGGATAGCGGAAGGCGGAACCGGCCCCATAGGTAATACGACCCCGACGGTCCGAAACCGCACAGTGTTGGATATCGTATAACCCATCGTACCTCTCGAATACCCCGGCCTCTATACCCACCGATAGATCGCAATCCATGAGGGCGGCGATGGCCCGGTTGCGGGCCCCTTGCAAGGTCTCCATGCCCCAAGGTTGCTCCGGAACGCCACTGCTCACGGCCACGGGGATCACCCTCACGTCGCCATAGAACTTCTCCATGACCGCTCGCACCGCCTCCACTTTCACCGGGTTGGTGGATCCCACCGCCACCGTGAGGGAGGATTGCGAGCCGCTACGGTCGTAATCACCCCGCACGACCTGAGTGGCACTGAGCCTGGAACCGTCCCCCGCCATTACCATGGGGACCATCACCACTTCCAGGGGGTCTAGCCCATTGGCGAGGCGGACCTCGTTGATGTGCAAAGCGTTACGATAGGTCTCCTCTGAGACCACTATGAGATCCAGATCCTCCAGACTGGCCGCGGGGCCGAGATGGTCCTCGATGACATGGACGCTGTAACGACCACCCAAGGTCTGGAGGCAGGCCTCCAGGTTGGCAATGCGCACCTTGAGAGGGTTCACCCTGTCCCGGCTGCGTGCCGCGTATGCATCGGAGGTGATGCCTATCAAGACGTCATCTGCAAGCGAGAATGCACGTGCCAGCAGCTCCCGGTGACCGGAATGGATGATGTTGAAAGTTCCTCCCACCGCAGCCTTGGTCAGAGTCCCACCACCAAGGCGATGATCAGGACCGCCATGGCCAATACCCATAGGGTCATCAGCTGTTTCTTCTTGGCCTTCAGCTCTCCCTCATTGTCCTCACGGCAGGCATCGGAGCAGAAACGGTCCGAACCGCTGAATGCACGGCCGCAGCTATGGCAGTGACGATGCTGAGGTATCTTCTCGACCATCACCGCGAACAACGCAATAGAGGATAAAATCCTTATCCCTGGCTCAGCATCGGCTGCGGTCCAGCTCATTCTGCACTAATATGATGCAATGGTCGGCGTGCAGACTGCGGGGGCCCAGGCAGACCGTGCGGGGATTATATTGCAACAAAGCCTCCTCCTCTTCCGGTGTGAGATCACGGTCATCGCCTAGGACGAAGCTGACATCGCAAGGCATGTCCATCCCGCGGATGTCCTCGCCGTCCTCCTTGAGATAGGCGATCTCCGAGATCTCGGATAGTTTTCGTAGCACATCCTGGTAGGACTGACGGGAGACGTATATTCCGGGCGAGGAGCGTATCTCCTCATCCCCGAGCTTCTTCAACAGGGCATTGCGGATGAGAGAGGCAGTGCTACGCTCATCCGGATTCAGGTAGCGCATCTCAGATCCATTGAGACGGAGGGTCTTGGGGGCATCCTCTCCTCCTTGCAGGACCAGGTAAAGCTCCACATCGTCCCGCAAGGCATGGCTGAGGAAGAAAGCGGAGTTGATGCAACGAACCAGGATGTCCAATCTGCCGGCGCCTCCGGCAATATCATCCAAGCGGAAGTCCCCCGTGGTGATGGCACGGTGTCCTGTGACCAGGAATCGCCTCATCTCAGAACCCCAGGTCTCCGCCCTGCATCTGCTTCATGAGCTGCTTCCGCATCTTGCGGTTGCCCATCATGCCTTTCATCATCTTTTTGCTCTGGTTGTACTGCTTGAGTAGCTCCCGCACTTCGGCAGCAGGGACACCGGAACCACGGGCTATGCGCATCACCCGCGCGGCCTTGATCAGCTTGGGGTCCTCCAGCTCCTCATCAGTCATGGAGTCCATGATGTAGCGGAAACGGCGCAGCTTCTCCTGGGATTGGTCCAAGTCCACCTTGTCCTCCAGATTGCTGAAGCCAGGAATCATCCCCATGACCTTCTTCAGGGGACCCATCTTGTTCACCGCCTCCATCTGCTCGTACATGTCCCGCAATGTGAATTTGCCAGACATGAGATTCTTGGTCAAGGCCTCCGCCTTGTCGCCTTTGACATCGTCCCCTGCCAGTTCCAGCAGGGCATCGATATCACCCATGCCCAGGAGCCGGGATATGAAGCGCTTGGCATTGAAGGCCTCCAGGTCGCGGATGTTCTCTCCCACCCCCATGTAAACGATACGGGCCTTGGTTTGGGAGACGGCGGAGAGAGCCCCGCCGCCCTTGGCTGTACCGTCCATCTTGGTGAGGACCACCCCAGTGACCCCCACGGCCTCGTGGAATGCGGAGGCCTGCGGACCGGCTTGCTGGCCCACCTGGGCATCCAAAACCAGAAGCCTCTCCGAGGGCTTGGCCACCTTGGCCACATCCTTAAGCTCCTGAATGAGATCGTCCTCCAATGCATGTCTGCCAGAGGTGTCTATGATGATGATGTTCTTGTCCCGGAACTGCCGCATCCCGCGGTCCACGATACCAGGGGCGTCCTTCTTCCCCGGTTCTCCATAGACCTCCACACCCACCTTGTCCCCGAGTTGCTTCAGCTGCTCATAG
>JBFWLS010000125.1:0-3865 GCA_050251995.1 Candidatus Methanomethylophilaceae archaeon | reverse complement strand
GTTCTAGCTAGACGCCTTCGCCACCGGTGGTCCTTCTAGGATTACAGGATTTTACCCCTACCCCAGAAGTACCTCTAGCCTCTCCCGGTCCCAAGTTCAACAGTCTCCTCGGAAGTCGGTAAGTTGAGCTCACCGATTTACCCAAAGATTTATTGAACAGGCTACGAACGTTTTAGACTCAATAATATCGACCACCACTTGGGCTGCGGGTATTACCGCGGCGGCTGGCACCCGTCTTACCCAGCCCTTATTCCTCTAGCTTTCTAGACTAAAGAAAAGCATACATTAAATGCATGCACTAGGAATTCCCTCATCGGGGTTGCCCCCAGTGTGAAGTTTTCGCGACTGCTGCGCCCCGTAGGGCCTGGACTCGTGTCTCAGAGTCCATCTCTGGGCTCCCTCTCTCAAGGCCCATACCCGTCATAGGCTAGTGGGTCCGTTACACCCACTACAACCTGATAGGCCGCAGACCAATCCTTAGGCGCCGGAACTTTCGACCATGAGGCATTCCAGCTCCCATGATCTATGGAGTATTATTCTCAGTTTCCCGAGGTTATCCTCCGCCTAAGGGCATGTTATCCACGTGTTACTGAGCAGTGCGCCGAGTCCCGAAGACTCTCGACTCGCATGTCTTAATCGAATTCCTATAGCGGTGGCCGCCGGCAGGATCAACCGGAGTCAATGTTGACTATATTCCTTCCATACGTCTTGGATGAATTGAAATTGGCAGATTAACCAAGTTTCACCGTGTTGTTCCGTCTACCGACGAACACAACGTATTGCATCGTCTTTAGACGAAACAATTCGTAGCATCAAACGTCAGAAACAAGAGAGCACGCCTTCCGGCGGAGATCTTGATTCTCCATCATCTTCATTTTTGCAGCCAGCTTCCGGCTTTCCCCATATTTTGGGGCCGCCTTCCGCCTTCGCGCATTCCCTCGAACAACCATGTTGTATTTAATGGTTTCGAGGGTCCCCCTCCTTCTATCGGAGAAGGGGGGCATGCTTGCGTATTCCGATATTTATACTGCGATAAACACCGGTCACGATTGCGCAAACTTCTCCTATGAGATACAATGTATTTAGAATGATGCATTCAACCATCGCTCATCGTTGCATATCCAAAGTTTTAATTACAGAATTAACTTGTTCCGAAACACAGCGGAGATGGCCCAGCCCGGTAAGGCGATGGACTGCTAATCCATTGTCCGTAAGGACACGGGGGTTCAAATCCCCCTCTCCGCGCCATTCATCCATATCCAGACACCTCATTTCCAAAATTCAAATTCCCCACATTTTCCGCTATTGATTCATTCCCTATCCCAGGCGGCCAAGGCCGTCTTGATGGCTTGCGTCGGCCTCTGCCAGCAATAGTAGTCCTCTGTGGTCTTGGTCGAGTGATGGCCCAGCAACAGGGAGACGTTCTCTGTCCCTATCCCCTCATCGACCGCCCACTGTCCATTGGTCCTACGGCACTTCCTCGATCGAACTTGTATCCAATCCCCTCCTCCACGATGCTCTTGATCAGCCTCAGGGTGTTGGTGGATAGGTATCCCTCCGGCTTCCCGCTGAGGGTGGGGAAGATGTAGGGGTTCCAGGTGGCTCTGTTCTCCACCGGGAACCTCTCTCGCGCTTGTATGTACCTCTTGATCAAGGCCCGCCCCTCCCTCCTGATGGGGACGGTCCTGGCCTCGCCATATGTGCCCTCGCCCTTCACGCGGTCCAGGTACAAGGTCCATTTTTTCATATCCAGGTTGTGGACGGAAGCGAACTGGATCTCCTTGGCCCGTAGGCCGGCACATAAGGCCAGCTCCACCATTGCAAAGGCCCTCAACCGGACCCAATCATCGTTAGGGATGGTGTCTCCGATCTCGAAGAGACGGTCATAGGCTTCCTCGTCCATCTCCGGGGCCCGGATATGGCGGTTCTTGGGGACCAGGGAGCGGTACTTCGCCTTGAAGGTCATGACCGCGTTTTTCCCCGTGAAAGATAGAAGGTTGTTGATGGCCGTCAGATCGTGGCTGACCGATTGTTCCTTCAGGCCGTCGCTTTTCAAACGGCCCACGATAGCCAGTATGTCATCGGCTTTCATCTTGACAGGGTCATGGGTGGTGACCTTGCCTTCCCTATGGAGCTCCCTGAAGATGCGGTCCAGCCTCTTGTACCTCCGACCGAGTTCGATCAGGGTTGATTTGGCGTAAGTCGGACCCACGGCATCGAGGTACTTGAAGGTCCAGGTCCTGAACGGATAGCGTCCCATGTTATCCTCCCTGGGCATCAATTCCGGTCCTCCTCGTCCCATCCCGGGGGGAGGGCCTCGGAATGCTGGCAGGACTTACATGACTTGGCATGCTTGCCCGAGATGGGAGCGAAGACGGAGCACTTCGAGGCCCGTCTCCAGTTCACCTTCTGAGCCTTCTTCGCCGGCCTCAGGGTCTCCAGGTAATGACAGATGTGGGTGACCATCTAGACCACCCAGTAGGCGTAGACCTTGCGTCTCCATTGGCTTCCGTCCCGTTCCGGCGATTCCACGACCTCCCGGCGGAGGTATTTCGCCCGGCTCAGCCTGGTAAGTGCCTTGCAGAGGGACGACCTACCGCCGGGAGGACAGAGGGCCAGCATCTCCGCGTATGTGCACCCTGGGTTCTTGGACACTTGGTCCAGGGCCTAATCCACGACCTGGCCCATCACTCGCACCCTCGGGGACGTTGGTCCATGACGCGGGATGATGCCGTCTCATGTGCCTTTCCCGGGCGGTCTCGTCCGCGCATATCCGCCCGCACGTGGGGCAGACGGAACCGCACTTGATGAACGCGAATCCTAAGTCGGAGAGGGAATGCACCAGGAGGGATGTCCTTGGACAGGCCCACGGGGTCACCAGGTCCCGGCGCATGAGCTCCTGGAGCGCACGTCCGACAGGAGCGGATCCGCATCCACCCGTTGACGTATCTGGTTCTCGGTCAGCTAGCAGTCCCTGGCCGTCTCATCGTGGAGACAGCAGAGTATATGGTTCTCCAGTCCGGTATCGGGGAATCCGGCCATGACCGGAATGGTTTCCGTGGTCATCAGGCATCCTCTCCTTCCACGATTTCCTGGATTCGGCCGATCTTCTCCCCGATGAACTCCCGGCCCTCCTCTTCTTCCCGTCGGGTCTCCTCGCCGATACCGTGATCATAGTGACGGGAAACGGCATCGTTGATGAGCCCTGTCAGCTGGTTGGGCCGGATGGCATCCAGCTCCACCTGCCAGGCGACACCGAACTTCTACACGAAGCCGTTGGTCTGGGAATCGGTCCTCTTGGCCGGGGCCGGTGGTAGGTTCCATGCTTGCACCTGCTCCATCGTCAGACATTCCTTCTCGAAGGATTCAAACGAGATGTCGAAGTCCGCGGAGAGCCATTCCTGGAGCTTGTTGGAGATGTTCTCCCCGCTGGGGGTCGAAGTCCCCGAAATAGATGATATGTAAGCCCTCGTCGTCCCAGACATCGTCCAGACGCTTGCGGAGCTCGTACTGTTGGGTGAGCGACGGATATCCCTTGCAGACCATCAGATTGACCTCCCATTTACGGCAAATATCCTGGAAGATGCCTTGGAGGGCTTGCTTCTCCACCATCACGATCACCCGGTTGGGCTGGTCCTTCCTTTTCGGCAGATGGAAGTTCCCGTCGGCGTTGTAGACCGTGCGCAGGCAGGCATCAAGGTACTCCTTGGCCTCCCACTGGTACGGGTGATGCTCGTCAATCTGACGGCTACGGTCCTCGACGGCCCCACAGTCCAATTATGCCCTCAAGCCGAGCCTTGCCCAGGAGGGCCACTATCCGCTTGTAGCTCTGAAGGCTGTTCTCATAGCCGTAGTCGGCCACCAG
>JBFWLS010000124.1:0-3870 GCA_050251995.1 Candidatus Methanomethylophilaceae archaeon | reverse complement strand
CCAATATGCGCCTGCAGAAGAGCGTATGCGATGGCGCCCCCTTCTATGTCCTGGGCCCGCTGGTGACGGACATCGCCCCAGGATACGACCACATCGTGGGCGCCATCGGCGGCGCCGTGGCCGCTTGGCACGGGGCGGACTTCCTCTGCTACCTGACACCGGCGGAGCACCTGTCCCTCCCCACGGTGGACGATGTGCGGGAAGGGGTCATCGCCTCCAGGATCGCCGCTCACGTGGGCGATGTGGCCAAGGGACGGGGCAGGGAGCAGGACCGGGCCATGGCCCAGGCCCGCAAGGCCCTGGACTGGGAGACCATGTTCTCCCTGGCCATCGACCCAGAGAAGGCCAGACGCTACCGGGAGCGGGGCATGACCAAGGAGGAGGAGGGCTGCTCCATGTGCGGCGATGTCTGCGCCATAAAGATCGTGTCCGAGTACCTGGACCCCAAGAAGGACTGAGCGTGGCCGCAGGAGAACACCTGCAAGGGAAAGGATGGAGCCACTGGAGGGAATCGAACCCCCGACCAACTGATTACGAATCAGTCGCTCTACCTCTGAGCCACAGTGGCGTAGCTTGGATGGGAACACGAGAGGATATTAAAAAAGCTTTGTAGGGCTAGGCGGCAGGGCGACGGTACTCCTCCCGATAACGGGAAATGCGGTCCAGGGCTTGCACGTACTGACCTTCCGCCAGGAGCCTCTGGGCCTCCGCGGCGGCAGAGAGGAGGAAATCATCCCCGCTCTCACCCTTCCGCTTGGCGATGGCGGTCTCGGACCGGATACGCTCGAACTCCGTCTGGGCCCTCTCCCGCATCACCACCATAAGCCTCTCCAGGCCGGCGTCGCAGAGGTCGGCGATGCTCTTCCACCGTCCTTTCTCGATGAGGTCCCGGGTCTGGTTGATGATGCTACGGGCGTTGCGGTTGTCGATGAGGAAGCGCTCCGCCACCGCCACGGCATGGGTGAGGACCCGGAAGGAGGCACTGGAGGCTTGGAAGCCGGGCTCCTTCTCCTCCACCATTTCCCGCAGTTCCTTGCTCATCATCAGGGCCTCAGGGAAGCGCCTCTCCTCCCGGGCGAGCACCATGGCCTGCAGGGTGTTGCGCAGCCCTTCCCCCTCCTGTCCCTCGTATTTGCTGATGATGCGGCCGATGAAGTGCTGCTCGTAGAACAGGGAGTCCTCGATGTAGGACTCCATGAGACCTAGAGCCTGGTTGGCGTTATTCAGTGCCGTGGCCTTGTCCCCTTGGTGCAGGGCCATGTAGGTACGGTCCCGCAGCTGATGCACAGCGTAGACATCGATGCCCAGATGGTCCGCGGCCTCCAAAAGCGGCGTCATGCGGTCCAGGATCTCCTGGAGCTCGTTGTCCCCTCCCTGCAGGCTGGTGATGTCCCCCCGGGACTCCACCGCCTGCCGGAACAGCTCGTCCATCTGCTCCTGAGACATGCTCAGGGCCAGGCCCTCCTCCTCCCGAAGGCGTTCCTTCTCCAGGTCCTCCTCCTTCTCTATGCGCCTGATCTCCGCGTCCAGGTCCATCTGGTCGTCGATCTCCGTGCCCGCGGGACCGGGCTCGGTCTCCCCCTCCGGCTCTGGTTCCTCGTCCTCGTACTCCTCGTAGACGATCTCGAAGACCGTGCCGCAGAAGGGGCAGACCTCCGTCTCGGCGGAGATGATGTTGCCACAGACCGGGCACTCCTCGTCATCCTCCTCCAGGACGAAGGAGGCATGGCAGTTGGGACAGCTCTCGTCGTCCTCCGAGACATCGGCATCGCACTCTGGGCACTTGTATTTGTACTCCGCCATGAAGCAGACCGCCCGTGACAACGCCGTATACGTAGAAATAGGTTCACTGCTGCAGCAGGTCGCGCAACCATACAGCGTCCTTCTCCAGCAGAGGGGACTCCACTATGATGGTGACGTCGTCCTGCATCTCCCGCAACGGGGCCTGCAGCAGGCCCATGTCCGGAGAGCGGCTCCCCAGGGGCAGATGGCGCCTCTCCCCTTTGTCACCGAACTCGATTCCGCTGACGTGCAGGTGCAACGGCTCCGGGCCCATGGCATTGCCCTGCTCCAGGATTTCACGCACCACGTCCTCGCTCACCAGGGCCCCGCCCCCGCGGGCGTGCAGGTGCGCCAAGTCCAAGACGGGCATGACACGGTCCAGGGACCCCACCACCTCCGCCAGCTCCTCCATGGTGCCCCAGGAGGACCGCTTCCCCATGGTCTCCAGTCCTATGGATACATCACGTATGCCCTCCTGGTCCATGGCCTCCAGGCATCGGCCTATCCCTTCCTTCACGGAAGCCGTGCATCCTTCCTTGTCCTTTCCATAGGAGGCGGCGTGCACCACCGCCGGGGAGGCGTGGAGGCGATGGCAGACGCGTACGGTGTCCATTACCCAGCGCTCGCTCCTCTCCCGCGTCTCTCGGTTGGAGGAATGGAAGTTCACGTAATAGGGGGCATGGGCGCTTAGACGTACCCCGGCGGTGGAGGCATGCTGACCGATGGCCACGGCACGTTCGGGGCCCATCCTCACGCCTCGTCCGAACTGCAGCTCCATGACGCCGAGCCCCAACGCGGCCACGGTGTCGATGGCCTCCTCCGCACTGCCGCTGCCGGCCGGGTACCCGGCCGGGCCGATATAGATCATTGGGCTCCAATCCCCTACCGGAGATATAGCTGTTCTGAAAGCTATTTAAGAGCGGAAGGCGGATGAACGGAGGATGATGCTGGATCTCGAAATCTCCCTCCCCCTCACCCTAGGCTGCGGGCAGGCGCACCGGTGGCGACACCGGGGCGAGGATTGGGAAGGGGTGCTGGATGGGCACCTGGTCCTCCTGCGCCCCCGGGAATGGGGGGTAGAGGTTCTAGGCAACGTGGGACGCGACCGCATGGAGAGCTATCTGCGCTCGGACGACGATCTGGATGCCATATTCTCCTCCATCGCCGTAGACCCCCTGATGCGGCGCCTGACCTTGGAGTACCGTGGCCTGCGTTTGCTGCGGCAGGATCCATGGGAATGTCTGGCCACTTACCTGCTGGCGGTGAACGCCAATGTCAAACGCATCGGCAGCATGGTGGAGAACCTCTGCCAGACCTTCGGCCGGGACCTGGGCGGGCGCCACGCCTTCCCCAGCGCGGAGGAGATACACAAGAACGAGGAGGCCCTGGACGAGTGTCGTCTGGGCTACCGCTGCCAGAGGATGCGGGGACTGGCCGCATCCGTGGCCCGGGGAGAGGTGCTGCCCTCCGAGATCCGCCTCCTGGACTACGAAGGCTGCATGAGTTCGCTGAAGGCCATACCGGGGGTGGGGGACAAGGTAGCGGATTGCGTGGCCCTCTTCTCCATGGACCACCTGCAGGCCTTCCCTGTTGATGCCCGCATAGAGCGCTGCCTGCGGGTGCACTACGGCGTCAGCGGCAGCTACCGCCGCTGCGCTTCCTTCGGACAGGGACGCTTCGGCCCCTATGCCGGCTATGCACAGGAACTGCTCTACCAGTCCGCAGGGGAGTCTTCCTGGCTGGGGCAGACGCAGGCCGGCGGCTTGTAGCCCATCTGCACCTCGTAGATGCGGGACAACATGCCGCTCTGCTTCACGATACCGCAGATGCGACAGGTCTCCTGCACGATGTCCACGCCCATGTTCATGATGCGTTCGGCGGAGATCTGGATCTGACGTTTGAATTCATCATAGCCGATGCTCTCCTCCATCTCCTGGTTGGCGCCTCTCTTCTTCTTCAGATACTGGGAGATGGCGGCGTCCGTGACCCCGAAGCGACGTGCCACCTCGGCCTGGGTGAGACCGTGGCCCTCCACCAGCTCCTTGGCCAACTCTCGGCGGATGTTGGGAAGAACATACCAAACGATAA
>JBFWLS010000123.1:0-3880 GCA_050251995.1 Candidatus Methanomethylophilaceae archaeon | reverse complement strand
TCATAGACTTCCTTTACCTTCCCAGTCCTGATAAGCTTCATCAAAGGTATCTAAAAACCAGGTGTATAAATTCTTTTGCCTGCAAAAACTGTGTTGCATTAATCGTAAAACATTGAAGAACCATCATCCAGTGCTTTCTAACAGAAAGTGAGGAGCAAGACGATAGTGGCAGTAGGGTGCACATCATGATATAACAGACATTGGTCGGATTATATCGAGAGACTCGCCCTTAGGGGAGGGACGATCGACAATCCATCATGGACCGCGAGGTTCGATGACAAGCCGAAGGAGATGAAAACTGCATCCTCTCATGCGCGGTGATGGACGAGCGCACCGACGATGCAGGTATGCTGCTGCCACTGGTCGGCCGGGCAGTGGCCGACGGCCACTGTCTGACAAAGGTGCTGGCGGAAGGTGCTTACGACACCCGGAGCGACTGGAGTTGCCAATAGTAACAACACATATGGTTTGTCACCAACATCCGCCGGAACGCCTTCATCTGCTTCCAGGGCCGTTCCGCTCGTGGACCGTCAGTCCGCGGGTGGAACGAGGTGGACAACCAGGAACGGAAATCGAGGAAAGGTTACGGCATGCGCTGGAAGGTGGAATCGGCCATATCCGACCTGAAACGCATATTCGGCGACAGCGTCCGTTCCCGAGACATGGAACAAATGACCGAAGAGATGGGTATGAGGATTTCGCTGTTTAATCGGCGGAAGAGCATCCGATGGATTATGCAACGCGGTTCCTGCACAGCAACTACACGTGACCTCCACAGGACGGACAATCCGGGGATGCGTGAATCGGCAGGACCTGAAATTCATTCCGATAAAGGTCCAGGGTGAGAAGCCTGCCCGTCAGAGTATGACCTTTTCCCACCAACAGCTTGATCGCTTCGCTGGCTTGAAGCGACCCCAGCACCCCGGTCGTGGAGCCGATTACCGCTGGTGTCGGTTCATCGCTGACCGGCAGAATGCAACGCAGACAGGGGGTCCTTCCTGGCAAGACCGTCGTTATATGCCCGAACCATTCCTGTGCCGCGGCGTGGACCAAAGGGATTTCGTTTTCCAGAACGAGGTCGTTGAGGCTCATACGGGATACGTGATTATCCAGACAATCCAGCAACAGATCGCAACGACACAGGGTCTCCCGAACGCCTTCTTGGCACAGTTCCCCGGTCACGCCCACGGCCTCGACATCTGGATTCAGGACCCTGACCCATGCTGCGGCCGATTCGGCTTTGCTTGCTCCTGATGGAGCCAGGGAGTGGATGAACTGTCGATTGAGATTGCTCTCCTCGGGATACTGTCCGTCCACGAGGACGAAGCGTCCCACCCCTGCGCAAGCCAGATGGGTCACAGCGTTGCTGCCGAGTCCCCCAAGCCCCACCACCCCGATACAGGCCTGGCGGAGAACGGCCTGCCCTTCTCCCCCCAGCATGGGCATCTGGCGGGAATAGCGACCGGGGTTCACAGCTTACCCTCCATGAATTCCCCCAACATCCCTAGAAGATGCTGGGCCGATGATTTACGAATCCTGTCCCTGTCTCCTTTGAACAGCAGCACCTCCACCATGCTATCGTCCAATCCAGAGACGGCCATGCAGACCAGCCCCACCGGTTTTAGCTCCGTGCCCCCTTCAGGGCCGGCTATGCCGGTGCAGGATATGCCGACATCGGCACCGATGGCCTTCCTCACCCCGTCGGCCATGCTGAGAGCAGTCTGGGCACTAACCGCACCATGGTTCCTGATCACACCGGGAGGGACATCGAGCATGCCCACCTTGACCTGATCGGAATAGGCGACCACGCCACCCAGGAAGACCTTGGAGGACCCCGGTGAGTCGGTTATGAGCTTGCCCACAAGACCGCCAGTGCAGGATTCCGCCACTGCCAGGGTGAGACCGCGACATCGCAGCGCCGAGATCACCTGCTCCGCTTCCCTCCCCCGTTCCATCATAGTATTAATCCCTGCCCGACAAATCACGGATGCGGTTGACACCATCTATCTCCTCTATAACCTGACAGACCGATTCCGGCACCAAGGACTCCCAGTCCCCTCCTTCAATCATACGTCTCCTGACCTCCGTCCCGGAATAGAGCTGACGGTTGTACATAGGGGCGGCCATGACCTCGTAGCCAGCCTCCTTGAACAGCCTTTTGGTGAGGGCGTTGTTGGAGAACACCTTGGTGAAAGGGGGGACTATGGAAACCACATGCGTCACCCAAGCCGAGTAACGGTTGATATCCTCCACCGGGACGATGAAGAAACTCTCTAGCCCCTCGTCCCGTAGGGACTCGGATATCATCAGGTGCCTCTCCCCCGCGGTGAAGGGGTTCTCCAAGGTGTGGGAGTACTGGGCACTCCCGATGCCGATGGTGACCTGGTCGCTCTGTTCCATGATAATCTTGATGATCTGGAGATGCCCCTTGTGGAAGGGTTGGAAGCGACCCACTATGAGGGCGCTGTTGTCATGCCGGCGGGGGGCTCGCATAATCCCGTATATGAGGCCAGGGAAATAAGAATATGTGTAAGGTGTTTATGGGAGCGGTACGGCCTTGGGAAGCACCTTCGACTCCACCAGGGCGGAGAGCTTGCTGAGCAGGTTCTCCTTCTTCACACCGCTAACCAGGGCGTGTTTCAGCACATCCTGGAGATCGTCCACGGGGATGATCTCGATGAGGTCGTAGTATTTGTCCTCGATCATGACGTCCTTCTCATTGTCACGAGGGATGAGAACCTTCTTCACGCCCGCCTCCGCTGCCGCCTCCAGCTTGGCAGTGACCCCTCCCACGGGGAGGACCTTGCCACGCACGCTTAGGCTGCCAGTCATGGCCATGGACTGGTGCACAGGGACATCCTCCAGAGCAGATATGACCGCAGTGGCGATGGATATGGAGGCGCTGTCGCCCTCCACGCCATCGTAGGTGCCCACGAACTGTATGTGTATGTCATGGCTGCTGATGTCGGTGCTGGTGTACTTCTTGATGAGGGCGGAGACGTTCTCCACCGCCTCCTTGGCGATGTCTCCCAACTGACCGGTAGCGATGATCTTCCCCGCATTCTTGGCCTGTGCCGGAGCCACCTCAGCCACGATAGGAAGGACGATTCCGGAATACTCGGACATGTTGGAGCCGGCATTCATAGCCGCCAAGCCATTGACCATGCCCACGGCGTGGCCCTCGGTAATGAAGCTCTTGTAGATCTTGCGGGCCTCGATATAACGGTCAGCAATCTGCTGCTCCAGGCTACGCGCCACCTTCTTGGCCTCCAGCACATCGGCCTTGGACACCAAGGACGAGTTCTTCTCCCTCGCCACATCCCCGGCTACACGAATCAGGCCGCCCAGCTCCCGCAGACGGAGAGTGAGCTCACCACGACGTCCGGAACGGCGCTGCGCCTCCCGGATGATCTCAGAGACAGCGTGTTTGTCGAAGTGGGGGATCTTCTTGTCCTTGGCCACTTCCTGGGCCACGAATCGGACCATCTTCCGACGGTTCATATCGTTGTCCGGCATGCTGTTCTGCATGTAGATCTCGTAACCGTATCCACGGACACGCGACCGGAGAGCGGGGTGCATCCCTTGTATGGCGTCCATGTTGCCAGCGCAGACCAGTACGAAATCGCAGGGCACCGCCTCGCTCTTGACCATGGCACCGGAGCTGCGCTCACTCTGCCCAGTTATGGAGAAGCGACCCTCCTGCATTGCCGTGAGCAGGGACTGCTGCGACTCCATGCGGAGCATGTTTATCTCATCCACGAACAGAACCCCCTTGGAGGCCTTGTGGATGGCCCCGGGTTCCAGACGGTCGTGGGCGGGGGTCTCCAACCCTCCACTCTGGAAGGGATCGTGCTTGACGTCTCCCAACAGAGCCCCTGCA
>JBFWLS010000122.1:0-3886 GCA_050251995.1 Candidatus Methanomethylophilaceae archaeon | reverse complement strand
GGGTACCGGTGCTACTCAACCTTTTTCTATCCCTACTGATGATATGGGCCGCCACCCGCGTCCTGGACGAAGGGACCCTGTGGGGGCTTGAGAAGGAGGGAACTGCATGAAGGGTCGCATTGGATGCCTGATGGCGGACTGCCCGGTTAAGAGACGAGTCCGGGGCCACCCTTGGATGCAGACCGAGAGGGGGCGGTTGATGCTCTTGCTCCTATGTGCCGTGCTGTTCTATGCCCTGCTGATCGCCGCCTTCAACTCCATATCCTTCGGCCAGGACCTTATGCCGCCAGGGGTGGACGCTCATCCGGACGTGCCCTTCTACCAGGAGCGCACGCAGGCCCTCCTGGAAGGCCAGATACCTTATCTGGACATCGATACCGAGAGCCCCCCTCTCATCATGTACCTCATGATACCCGCCGCCCTGATGGGCAACACCTTGCTGGCCTACGCCCTGATGTTCAGCGGCTACGCCTTCATCACCGCTGGCCTCGTCTATTCCTTCATTAGGCCCTTCGGTAGCGACCGGGCCTGGTTGGCCACCGCGGCGTTCCTCTTCAACCCCATAACCTGGACCACGGCGGTGGTGTTCATACAGGACGAGATGGTGGTGACCCTGTTCTTCGTGCTGCCGATCCTGTTGCTTTTAGTCAACCGCGGCACCTGGAGCGTTGTGGCCTCGGTCCTGGGGACCATGACCAAGGTGTTCTCCGGCGTCCTCATCCCCTTGGTGCTGCTGAAACAGAAGGGCAAGGACAGAGGCAAGGCCCTGGTGGCCGCCATACTCACCCTGGTTCTAGTGTCCTTACCCTTCCTGATGCTGGGAGGGGAGGAGTTCCTGTTCTTCTTCGCCTACTACCTCTCCCAATCCGGTGCGGAGGGGCAGAACGAAGGCATCAGCGTCTGGCGCTTTCTCCATGACGCCGGCCTCTCCATCCCGGGACCGATTCTGCAGCTGCTCTTCGTGGCCGGCACCATCCTGGTTCTGTATTTGATCTGGAAAAGGGACATCGACCCGGTGCGCTCAGGATTTCTGCTGTTGATGCCTTTCTTCCTCTTCTTCCCCAAGATATTCACCTGCTACTTCATCATCCCCTTCGCGGTGCTCTGCCTCCTTTGCTGGGACGATGCCCGGCCGATGGCGCTGGTCACCGCCGCCGCCTTCCTGGCCTTCTTCTCTCAGTTCTTCGAGTCCTTCAACGGCTCGGAGAGCGTCCTGCCCACGGACGGCATGTGGATGATGGCCCCCATAATGATTAGCTTGACTGTGCATGCCGTGTGGCTATATGTATCGGCGGGCATGTTGCGGAGCGAAGGGCTCAAAGACCGTCCGCCCGTTCCCGATACACCGCCACGTTCTGATCCTTGAGCACGCCCAAGGAACGGGCCACGGGATGGCATTTCGCTCTAAGGAGATAGACGATGGGTCCGACGTCGGTGTCGGAAAGGGCCTCGAAGTTGGCCATTCCCTTGGAGATGATGATGTCGCAATCCTGCAGCTCCCCCTGCAGGTCCTGGCCGGCATTGTCCAAATCCACACCGATGGCGAACTGGCCTGTGTCCACCAGACGGTCGAAGACCTGGTCTATGCCGCAACGGGTGGCATCCTCGCGGGTGACATCGGTGAGCACAGGTTCCCCCTTCACCACCCCGACTACCTCCGGACCCAACTTCTGGATCTCCCGCACCAGGGGGATGTCGAACACAGACTCGCCGCAGTTGTCCAAAAGGTAGAGAACCTTCCGGGAGCTCCGCAACCGCTCACGCATACGGGGGACATCGTTCACGTCCAGCCCCTGGTCCATCAGGGAATGGAAAACATCGAAGAGCTGGTCCGGATGCTGGATGGCGATGCCTGGGCCGAAATCCATGACATTGCCCACGATGGCCCCCAGCACGGCCGCCTCCAAGCGGTCCGGGGCATCGTCCAGATATCGGGCCAGCTCTGGGAACAATTGGGATGCCACCTCGTCAGAGCGTTCTTTCAGCTCCCGGTATGGGTCTTTTATCCCTAAGGCCCGATAGGCGACGGCGTGCGCCTTGGTGGCCATGGAGGCGGAGTTCACCTCTCCATCGAACCCTGCCGCCAGAACGGACAGGGCGGCTTGCACTGGCCTTCGGCCGTCCTCGCCGTCCACCAGCCGGGACTGGAACACAACCCTCTTGAGCAGACAGGGGACGCACTCCGGATCCATACGCATGCTCCCCCTGAGCGCGGCCAGGGCATAAACAGTTTCCCTACGGCAAAAGGAAACGGTGACCGTGGCGCATGCTACGCCACATGAGCGCGGCGCTGGAGAGGCAGATGCCCATACCGATGACCAGCATCGCCCATGCCAGCTGCATGAGCTCGGAATGGAAGAGCATGAAAAGAACCAGCTGCACCACCGTGAATGACGCCAGGATCCATATGTAACCAAAAGAGTCCATGGACAGACCCAGGATCATGAAGAGGTTGGCCATCCCGAACAATGACATGGCCAAGGCCAAGATGCTCAGGTAGATGGAGGCCCCCGCGTACTCCGCCCCATAGAGCAGTCCTATGAGCGGATCCGCCAACAGCAGGTAGGCCAAGACCATGCCCATCGAGAGCAGGATGTTGAACCCGAAGGCCTTCAGCACTATGGGCCAGACGTCATCCCCCTTGGTATGGGCATCGGAGACCTTGGGCAGCATGACGTAAGAAACCGCCCCTGGCAGGAACAGTATGACCTTGGCCAGATTAGAGGACGCGGCATAGAGCCCGGCGGAGACGCCATCGAAGAAGAACCGGGCCACGACCACATCCACGTTGGTGAGGATGGTGATGGCCAAGACCCCCGCCATGGCCGGCACGGAGTACCTCCACAGCCCGGCCAGCGGGAAGGGGTCCCCTTTCTGCACAAGGTGGTCGCGCATCATGACCAGCGGTATCACGGTGGAGGCCATGGCCCCCAGCGCCACCCCCCAAAGGGCGCCGCCGATGCCGAAGCCCAAGAGCACCAGCAACCAGCCAGCGCCAAGCTTCACCAGGGCCTGGGCGCTGAGCTGCCCTCCGAACTCATGGAAACGTTGCAGACCCTGCAGCGGGCCCGCGGCCACCGGGTTCAGCATGCGGAAGAACAGGGACATGCACAGCAACACCACCACCATGAAGGATGACAACGCCAAGGCCTGCATCAGGGCACCCGACATGGCTAATATGGCTCCGGAAGCCAGGAAGGAAAAGGCCGCCACCCATACCAGGCTACGGCGCATTAGCCAGGATATCTGGCCGTCCCTCCCCTCGGCGTGGAACTTGGATACGTAGCGGGTCATGATGTTCTGCACCGAGAGGGCGGGTATGCTGACTATGTAGAGGATGGACAGCACTGCCGCCAGCTCCGAGTAGGCATCCGCCCCCAATGAACGTCCCATGACGATCTGGAAGAGGTAGTCGCTCCCTCCAGACACCATGGTGGCGATGAACATCACCGCCGCTGCCCCGGTGATGCCGCTCCTTGCACGAGACTCCGACTTCAAGCCTCCGGTTATCTTCCTGGCGCTTAATAAACAATCCCCGTCTGGCGCATGGTTATTTTATGTCGAACGGTTATCTGGTAGGCGATCAGATGAGCGATGAGATGATCGACCTCAAAGTGGCGATGGCGCATAGGCAGGCAGAGGCTGGACTGGGCCGAGCCAGATTGGACACCGCCTCCCGGGCAGCCTTGGGCTTGGAGATGGGCGATGTCATCGAGATCGCCGGAAAGAAGTCCGCCGTGGCCAAGGTCTTCAAGGGCCTGCTGGAGGACGAGGGCAAAGGCATCATCCGCATCGATGGGCTGACCAGGAGCAATGCCGGCGTCAGCGTGGACGAGACCGCGCGGGTGAGGAAGCTGGATCCCCGTCCGGCGGAGAGGGTGGTTCT
>JBFWLS010000121.1:0-3900 GCA_050251995.1 Candidatus Methanomethylophilaceae archaeon | reverse complement strand
CTCCCGGCTGGTGGAGCAGGGGAACCGTATCGCCATCATCGTCAACGACGTAGGCGAGATATCCATCGATTCCAGGTTCGTGGAGGCAAACGGGCTGGAGGCCAAAGAGATATCTGGTGGCTGTATATGCTGCCAGATTGCCGGGTCTTTCGCAGAGACATTGGCCAAGCTCCATGACTCGTTCGATCCCAACATCGTTATCGTGGAGCCATCTGGCGTGGCTATACCATGGGGGTTGAAGAGGGCGGCAGAGTATTCTGAGGTCAAAGCGGAAATGGTGGTGGAGCATGCGCCGGTGATCACGCTGGTTGATGCCAGCCGTATTGAGATGCTCCTCAAGGCGGTACGTCGCCTGGTCGAGACCCAGATTCGTGAGGCGGACATATGCTTCGTGAACAAGGTGGATATCGCCACCCCGGAAGGTATTGCCATGACCGAAGATCTCATACGTTCCATCAACGAGCGGGCCGAGATAGCCCACATGTCCACCCAGACCGGCGAGGGAATAGACCTGGCCTGCGAGGCCATTGTGAATCGGTTCTCGCCTCGTTACGATGATTCTATGGAGGAGCAGCGGCTCCGTAGCCAGTATGGTAAGGGGGAGGAAAAATGAGCAACGATGACCACGACGAACTGCATCTGGAGATGCATCGCGCCATAGACCAGCTCGGTAAATACGCCATCAAGCTGCAGCTGGATTTTGGTGCCGGGGTATCCAAGGAGGAGTTGAAGTCCTTGATTAACGATGTCATGAAGGCGACCACGGACCGTTGCATGCAGCACGGTGCGGACATCATCGGACACGTGAAGTCTTTCCTCGTCACCCCGGAGGGCAACCTCATGAGCAGCATAGTGGAGCATGGACAGGATGCATCCATGAAGGACGGTCTGCAGACTGATTCCATACAGATGGCGGAGTTCGTCTTGCACGTCATCGTGCATGGGATATGGGACGATGAGGTCCGGGAGCAGACCTTGGAGGTCCTAGAAGAGGTGCTTCCTCAACACGGGGCATCATACGAGATCCTAGAGGACTATTACGAGATGGAGAAGGGCATGGACCATCACAAGTGAAGGAGGTTAGATCTTGATCAATGGATTCTATGAGGCGATGCGAAGCAAGGGATTCTCATACAACACCACCAAGGCGTTGCGGAAGTTCAAGTGTCCCGTCTGTGATTTTGAGTTCTCGATGATGTATGCCCGTACAATAGCCTGCCAAGGCTGTTCCGAGGCTCTGAAGGACTGTCCCAAGGTCAGATGTGCCAAGTGCGACGCGGAGTTCTTCATCGGAGATACCCCGGAGATCCATAACGATTGGCAGGAGAGATGCATCTCGGAGCATATATCGAACGTGGTGACGCAGTATCAAAAGGATATGGGCTGGAAGGCCAAGCGGTAAGGTGAAGGTATGAACATCGGATTGGGAATCGACACCGGAGGCACATACACGGACACAGTCCTTATGGACATGGATTGCCAGATGATCATATCAAAAGCCAAGGCGCTCACCACGCGCGATGACCTGGCCGCAGGAATACGCAACAGCATCGACAAGCTGGACCACAGCAGGTTCACGGACATCGTGCTGGTATCCATGTCCTCTACCTTGGCGACCAATTCCATAGTGGAAGGCAAGGGCTGCCGTGTGGCCCTCATCTCCGTCGGCCGGAGGTTCGACAAGACCATCGTGGCGGACGAGGTACTGGAGATGCCTGGAGGGCATGACCTGAACGGTAGGGAGGTCGCTCCTTTAGAACTGGAAAAGGTCCGGTCCTTCCTCGAGGAGGTGGGAGACAAGGTGGATGCCATTGCCATCTCCTCGTATCTTTCCGTGCGCAACCCTGAGCACGAGAATGCCATCAAAGCGGTCGCCAGGGAGCTGGTGGACCTGCCCATCATCTGCGGGCATGAGCTCACATCGAGCTTGGGGTTCGATGAGCGGACCCTCACTGCCGTCCTGAACGCCCGCCTGATACCCATCATCAAGGATCTGATGCTCTCAGTGAAGAAAGCTCTGAAGAATTTCGACATCGAGGCGCCCATGATGATCGTAAAGGGGGACGGGTCCATCATGAGTGACTCCGTGGCCCTGGAGAAACCCGTGGAGACCATCCTTTCCGGCCCAGCCTCCAGCCTCACCGGGGCCAAGATACTCACCGGTGAGAAGAACGCTATAGTGATAGATGTAGGAGGGACCACCACTGACATCGGCATCCTCCGGGGAGGGCATCCTGACCTAGACATGGAGGGCGCCCTTATCGGTGGTCGACGCACCAGAGTGCTGGCAGCAGACATCTCCACTGCCGGGCTGGGTGGGGACAGTCGCATCATAGTGAACGGCAGAAAGCTCATGCTCAGTCCTCTGCGGGTGGTGCCACTGTGCATCGCTGCTGCCAGGTGGCCAGAGATAGTGGATAAACTGGACGAAGCCTCCCGTCAGGTGTCACGATTCACGCCGGAGAGCTTCGAGCTGGAGAGCATCGTGCAGGAGACGGAGTTCTTTGTGAACATCAAACCCATCCGAGACACCAGCGTAGGCGACAATGAGAGGGCCTTCATAGAGCTCATCGCCTCCGGTCCGCATTCCCTGCAGGATGCAGCTAAAACCTTGGGGATCCATCAGTTCAACATCAACGTACACAAGTTAGAGCAGCTGGGTGCGATCCAGAGGATCGGGCTCACCCCTACAGACCTGTTGCATGCCGAGGGCAGCTACAGGGAGTATGACCATCGACCATCGGAGATCGCGGTGGAGATACAGGCCAGGAAGATGGGCTTGACCAAGGCGGACTTCATCGCCTATGCCAAGACCAAGATGATGGACAAGCTCTCCCAAGAGCTGCTGAAGAAGCTGTTCTACGAGGAGACCGGCCAAACGGAGATTGGACCCATAGGCAAGGACCTCATGGACAAGGCCATCGAAGGAAAGGAGGGCCGGGACTATGGGTGCGACATTCACATCAACAAGCCCATAATAGGAATAGGCGCCCCCGTGGGGGCATTCCTTCCCCCGGTGGCGGAGAGGTTCGGGACGCCACTCATACTACCCGAGCATTCAGAGGTGGGTAACGCCGTGGGTGCTATCACCGGCAGCATCATCGAGAAGGTCTCGATCCTCATCAAGCCCAAACAGGGGCTGGGCACCATGGAGGACCCTGCCTGCACCCTCTTCTCCCCTTTCGAGAGATTGGATTTCGAAACCCTCTCCGAGGCGGTGAGGTACGCCATCGACAGTGGTAGCATGCATGTTCAGGAGAGAGCAATCAAAGCGGGCGCGGAGCAAGTGGACATCAAATCCCAGCGCAATGACAAGAAGGTGGCCTTCGGCATGGGTTACGAAGGGGAAGTGCTGATGGAGTGCGTGGTGGAGGTGTCTGCGGTCGGAAAGCCGAGGCAGTTCAACCATTGCGAGCGGTAGTTCCCATGCGCATCGGCATCGTAGCCTGTGAGATATTCAAGGATGAGATCGACCGCATCACCGAGGGCGATGCAGACATCGTGCACAAGGAGTACTTGGAATTCGCCCTGCACATCCGTCCCCGGCAGCTGCGGGAGACCGTGGTGCAGAAGGCTAACGCCCTCCGGGGGAAAGTGGACGCGGTCTTCCTCGGCTATTGCTACTGCCAGAGCCTCATGGGGGTGATCGAGGACATAGACCTGCCGGCGGAGATGATACATACCGATGACTGCATAGGCGCCCTACTGAGCCCGGAACGCTACGCAGAGGAGAAGAGGGTATGTGCTGGCACGTGGTTCAACACCCCCGGCTGGGCCATCCGTGGCACTGCCGGAACCATCAAGGAGTTGGAGCTGGACAAAGCGGATGGCATCGACCCCATGGTGTTGCTGAGGATGCTCTTCGACGGCTACTCGCGATGCCTCTACGTGGACACGGGC
>JBFWLS010000120.1:0-3900 GCA_050251995.1 Candidatus Methanomethylophilaceae archaeon | reverse complement strand
TGCAAGCGCTTCTTAGCGCTACGACCGGATATCGGTATGCCGTCCCGCTTGATCAGCATCTCCGATATGTTGCTGTCCGGGAAGTTCTTCTGCAGGCTGTTCAAGGCCTTCTTGCCTTTCTTCCCCGCTTTCCCGCTCTCCGCATTCCCCACAAAGAGCTCCCGGTCCTCCCGACGCATCCTGTTGGCCGTCTTCGCTTTCGTCAGGAACATGTAATACCCGGGGTTCGACGGCCCATAGTAAGGAGTGAGGTGGGGAGCCGTCTCCGCCGTGGTGGCCGCCTCGAGTGTGCTCTAAGGGAGTTTCTTGCAGGACGTTTTTCTTTGGTTGAGAAAACACCGTAGATATCCATATCGGTCTTCGATAGGTCATGACTCATCTCCGGTCTGATCTATGATATTTCAGCTCACCTTTGGTCTTAGTCTCATTATCCTTCTCCTCAGCGATCCTCCCGAATCCACTGGGGTCGCGGGTGACGGTGGCCACGATGCCGAAGCGTTTCAACGATCCCTTTCCTTTCCCTAGGTCACCGAACTCATCCACCAAGACGGTCTTCTCCGACCTACCGGGAAGTTTCCGTCCGTCCTTGCCGCAACCGTTCCTCCCCACTCTACTCACCCGATCAAGCCCGAGGATCCAAGGATCCTTTAATCTGGGTCCATGGATCCGCGGACGGGTTGTCCTTGAGCTCTCCACTACGTTACGTTCTATCTCCTTCTCCCTAGGCCATAGCCGACCGCCACCGAAAATCCCTGGTTGATGTGATTTCAGCTCGGAGGACCATGTTCTCCGCCCTCACCCTTTCAGTAGTTAACCATTCCCCCATCGGCCCCACTTTTCCGACTCTCCGAATCATTTTAGGACACATTTTTCAATCAGTCTTGTGAATCCCTGGTCTTCTTTTTCCCTGTAACCATGATGTGGTCTATGCTCCAGCATTGACACTCGTCGAACCGATGATCGAGTTGATAGCCATGTCTAGGAATGAATCGATTGGCTTCCCAGAGACTGAACATTTATACGGTGGTACTGGGCTCTAACACCAATCCGAGTCTTCGTAAGTCCATATCGCGAAGACCTCTCATCGGAAGTGGAAATTATGGATTTGTCGATACTCGAAGAGAGCATACCCTATGTAGGAATCACCTGGTTCAATCTGATCGTGGCCATCGTGGTCCTGTTGGTGGGCTTGGCAGTCGTCAAGATCATCGTGGGCGTGTTCAAGAAGATTCTGGGAAAAAGCCATCTCCCTGGACTGGTGACGGAGTTCCTGTCCAGATTCCTAGGGGTGTTGCTCAATGCGGCAATGCTCCTGATATTCGTGTCCTTCCTGGGCATTAATGTTGACTCTGTGGTTCTCGGCATGTCCGCGATCATAGGTTTGATCCTCGGTTTTGGGATGCAGGACAGCATCAGCAATCTGGCTTCCGGTGTTTGGCTTGCCGCCCTTCGGCCACTGGACAAAGGCGATTATGTCACCGTCAATGGTTTCAGTGGCACCGTCAACGCCGTGGGCCTCATGGCTACGGAACTCATCACCCCGGACAACCAGTTCATCTCCATCCCCAACAAGTTGGTGTGGGGGAGCGCCGTGGTGAACTTCAGCCGCATGCCCACCCGTCGGGTCTCCGTCAACGTGGGCATCAGCTACAAGGCCGACGTGGACCGAGCGTTGCAGTTGGCCATGGATGTCATGAGGAATCACCCCATGATCATGGACGACCCCGCCCCGATGGCGATGGTCATCAACCTGGCCGACTCCTCTGTGGATCTCGAGCTCCGTGCCTGGGTCAAGAACGCTGACCTCTGGGATGTGAAGTGGGACCTCACCAGTGGAGTATTCAAGTCCTTCGCGGCGAACGGCATCGAGATCCCCTATCCGCAGAGGGACGTGCACATCAAAAAGGAATGAGCGGTTCGCCGCCACCCTCCTCTCTTATTGACCGCTGGAATCGGGTGTGTTCATCGTGGCTGGTTCTGCTTGGCCACGTAAACGTTCACCGCGGCGGTTATTGCCGCAACTTTGTTGCCGGTGTGGAAGGACTCCGCCAGGGTCTGCATTCGGGTATCCTCCTCGTCGATGTAGCGGCGCAGGCGGTCCAAGATTGCCTGCTCCTGCAGGAAATGGGTGTGGGTGTTCCCACGGATGAATTGGCGGTTGTTCATGATGGCGTAATGTAAGGGCAAGGTGGTCTTGACGCCCAATATGACGTACTCGTAGATGGCCCGGCGCATCCTCTGGATGGCCTCCAGCCGGTCGGAGCCGTAGGAGCATAGCTTGGAGATCATGGAGTCATAGTGGGCAGGTATGGTGTAGCCCATGTGCACCCCGGAGTCCACTCTTATGCCCGGCCCGCCTGGGCTGCGGTAGCGAAGGATTTTTCCTGGATCGGCCTGGAAGTCGTTCAAGGGGTCCTCAGCGTTCACCCGGCACTCTATGGCATGGCCGCGGATGCTGATGTCTTTCTGCCTTAAGGCCAGGGGTTTGCCGGCGGCGATGGCCAATTGCTGCTTGACCAGGTCGACACCGGTCACCAGCTCGGTGATGGCGTGCTCCACCTGCAAACGGGTGTTCATCTCCATGAAATAGTGGTTCCCTTCAGAATAGAGGAACTCCACCGTGCCGGCGTTGGTGTAGCCCACGGTGCGAGCCACGGTGAGAGCGGATTCTGTGATGGCCTCCCGCAGCTCGTCCGTCATCGCCGGGCAGGGGGATTCCTCCACCAGCTTCTGATAGCGGCGTTGGATGGAGCATTCCCTCTCGAAGAGGTGCACCGCCTGGCCATCGTTGTCCGCCAGCACCTGCACTTCGATGTGACGGGGATTGCGGAGATACTTCTCGATGAAGATGGTGGCATCGCCGAAGGCGGAGCCAGCGATGCGGATGGACTTGTCCAGGGCCTCCTCCAGCTCGTCCTCGCCGTTCACGATCTGCATGCCGATGCCGCCACCGCCGGCGCTGGCCTTGACGATCACCGGATATCCGATTTTCTCCGCCACCTCCCGGGCTTCGTCCAGGTCTTTTATGCCCCCTTCCGTGCCCTCCAGCACCGGGACGCCGGCCTGGCGCATCATACGCTTGCTGCCTATCTTGGAGCCCATGGTCTCAATGACGCTGGATCTAGGGCCGATGAAAACCAAACCCTCGTCCTCGCAGAGTTTGGCGAACTTGCTGTTCTCGGACAGGAAACCGTAACCGGGATGAATGGCCTCTGCGCCCGCCTTGTGGGCTATCTCCACTATCCTCTCCATGTTCAGATAGCTGGAGGAAGCGCTCCCTCCTCCGACATGGAAGACCTCGTCCGCGTACTTGACGTGCAGGGCGTTCTTGTCCGGGTCTGAGTATATGCCCACGGTCTCGATGCCCAGCTCCCGGCAGGCCCGCATGACCCGGATAGCGATCTCGCCCCGGTTGGCGATGAGCACCTTGTCGAAGTATGGCATGAGAGACCCTCCTCAATCCACCAGCATCAGGTTGTCACCGCTCTGGACCATGTCGCCGTTGGACACGAATATTTCCCGCACCGTGCCATCGCGAGGGCTACGGATAGGGTTCTCCATCTTCATGGCCTCCAGGATGACCAAGGTGTCCCCTTTCTTCACCTTGTTGCCCCTTTGCACGGGTATCTTCAAAACTATACCGGTCATGTTGCTCTTCACCCCCCCGGGAATGTCTCCCGCGGGAGCGGTATTCTCCGACCCGGCTGCTTTTTGCTCGGTTATGCTGCCGTCCACGGAGATGATGCGTACAGAGAACGTCTCCCCGTCCACCTCCACCTGCACGGAAGAAGGCATAGATGCAGCTGCGACCACCGTGCCGGGTCTGGGTGGCAGGCATTCGCATTCCCTCTCTCCTTTCAGGAAGGAGGGGGCGATGGCAGGGTAAACGATGTAGCTGAG
>JBFWLS010000119.1:0-3905 GCA_050251995.1 Candidatus Methanomethylophilaceae archaeon | reverse complement strand
CACCTTGCAGACTATCTTCTGACCCTCACGGATGTGGTCGCGGATGTATTTGACCCAGCCAGTGGCCACGTCCCGGACGTGGACGAAACCCTCCTTGCCGTCATACTCGTCCAATGAGACGAAAGCACCGAAGTTCTTCACGTTCTTGACGGTGCAGACGACGAGTTCACTCTCTTCGGGGTAGCCCTTGGCACGCGACATTAACCGACCACCTCGAGCAGCTCGCCCTTCAGCTCGCCCACTCCGCCCTTGGGCTGGATGAGGGTCGACCCGCAGACCGTGCACACCACGACGGTGGCCGGCTTGCGGAAGGCGATCTGCTCGTTGCTGCAGTCTTGGCATTTGATCTTGATGAAATCACCGGTCATGTTCTATCACTCCACCAGCTCGAACTTCTTGGCACGGATGCAAGCCTTCAGGTGCGCCTTCTTGCAGGTGGCGCAGCGGTATCGGATGTTGACCCTCTTGGTGGGCTTCTCCCTCCCCTCCGGCTTGGGCCTGGGGAAACCGCCGTAACCGGCGGTGACCTTCCTGAATCTCCTCTGACCCCATTTCAGCTCGCTCGCTTTCTTCTTCTTGACCCTCTCCACCTCATGCGGGGTGTGGGTCTTGCAATAGGGACAGTAAGTCTGTATGGTCCTAGGCTTTTTCATAATATGCACCTGCGGGAACAGATTGCTAAATATCGATGTTCTATAAAAAGGCTTAGCCCTGGGCCATTAATAAACATATCGCCTTGTCATGGCGTCTGGATGGCTTTCCCGATGGTCCACCGTTCAAAATGGTTTATAAAGCTATCGTCTCCATGGCATTTGGATTAACAGGGGTTTATAAAATATTAGTTTAATGACAAAGTCTATATAATTTATAATTTTAATTATTCACTAAGTTGGAAATTATGACGACCGTCGAGTGGAGCCAAGAAGATGATCATCTCGTCGATCTGCTGATGAGCACGGGAATGCGCAAGAATGTCGCCAAGACATTGGTCTACGTGCAGAAGGCACCTGAGACTACCTCCGTAGACATCGAGACCTACACATCGCTACGACAACCCGAGGTATCCATAGCCATGCAGGAGCTCCGCGACCGTGGATGGGTGGAGAAGCGGGACATCAAGAAGAAAGGGAAGGGGAGACCCGTTCACGCCTATCGCCTTGCCAAGGCGTTCCCGGAGATCATCGATGCCATCGAAGAAGATGAGAAGAAGAGGGTACAGGATATTCTCGAAAACGTTGATCAGTTGAGGAGCCTCTTCTGCTGATCACTTTTCATTTATTTTTATCCCATCCGACGTAGCCACCACCACTTTTGTGGCGATGTTCAGGAACAGGCCGTTCTCCACCACCCCAGGTATGGTGTTTATGCGCGACTCCAAGAAGAAAGGGCTGTCGATGGACTCGAAACGGCAGTCATAGATGTGGTTGCCCCCATCGGTGACGAACGGCGAGCCATCCCGCATCCGCAGCACCGGTTCGCAGCCCAGCTTCTCCAGAGAGCGGCGGGTGTGGCTCTCCCCGAACGGCAGCACCTCCACTGGCAAAGGCGAACGGGTGCCCAGCTTCTCCACCAGTTTGGATTCGTCCACGATGATGACCACGCTCTTGGAGGCCACGGCCACGATCTTCTCCCGCAACAGGGCCCCGCCGAGGCCTTTAACGAGTTGCAGGTTGGAATCCACCTCGTCCGCGCCATCGATGGTGATGTCGATGCTCTCCACCGCGTCCAAGGGCAGGACCTCGATACCCGCGCCCTGGGCGATCTCTTCCGTCTGCACAGAGGTGGCCACGCAACGGAGCTTGTAACCACTCTTCACCAGCTCCGCCACCTTGAGTATAGCATAATAGGCGGTGGATCCGGTCCCCAGACCCACCGTCATACCGTCCTCCACATCCTCCACGGCCTTCTCTGCCGCCAGTCTCTTCAGTTCAGTCATCGTTGACGTTCTCCTTCTCCATTATCTCCACCAACCGGTCCACGATGTGGAGGTTGATCTCCTGCCCCATGGCCGCCGTGGCCTTGCTGGGGTCGCCGGCCATGCCCTGAGGGAAACAGCGCTCCGGGTCCGGCAGCACCCGATAGCCGGGACTGACGAAGCCGCCCCTCACCATCTCCTGCCGCACGGTGTCTGGCCTGATGGCCATCACCCTGGCGGTCTCCAGGGCCCCGCCGTGCCCGTCGCTGGGATCTATGCCGCATCGTGCACCATGCTCCTGTGCCAGGTCGTAGTCCGCAAGCAGAAGGACCGTGACCTCCCGTGCCTCCACCAGCTCTTTGCAGGCCTCACGCAGGGCGGTCATGTGGGCGCTGCCCGCATGACCGGAGATTAACAGGAAGCGCCGCAACCCATTGTCCGCCAGAGAGAACAGGATGTCCCGCAGGAGGGCGCGCAGGGTGTCGAAACCCAGGTTCACCGTCCCCGGCATGCGACGGGTGGAGGAATGGTTGCCATAGGGGAGCAGGGGGGCGACGATGGCGCTTGTCCTCTCCCCCAGCCTGTCCGCCACCCATTGCGGCTGGAAGCTGTCCGTGCCCAAAGGCAGGTGCACGCCATGGGCCTCCGTGGCCCCGAGAGGGAGGATCAGCCAAGGGTTGCCCTCCAGCTTCTCCGAGAACTCCTTGGACGTCATCTCTTCCATGCGCATGCCATCACTCCTTCCATCTCACAGCCACCAGCTCCGTACCGCATACCGGGCACAGGCCGCGTTCCAGATCGTCTTTCCCGAACTCCCGCTGCAAGATCTCTTTCTTCTCCTCCAGTTTCTCCGGGGGTATGTGTCGTTCACAGCGGGGACAGTACATGCGGCGGAAATCCACTCCTGACATTAAAATTAATCCTCCGCAAACATTGATATCAACCCAACCGTTCCCTTACCTGATGAGATTGGCCGCCCTGTATTCAGGAGGGAAGGACTCCACCGCCGCCCTGCACCTGGTGGAGCAGATGGGACACACAGTGCCGTACCTGGTGACCGTCGTCCCAGACGACCCGCACTCTTGGCTCTTCCACACCCCCAACCTGCACCTGGTGCCGATGATAGCGGACTCCATGGGCAAAGAGCTGGTCACCGTCGCCAGCTACGGGGACGAGGCCAGCGACCTGTCGGCCTTGAGGCAGGCCTTGCAGGGCCTGGATGTGGATGGGGTGGTCACCGGCGCCCTGGCCTCCGATTACCAATGGGACCGGATCAACGGCGTCTGCCATGAGTTGAGCCTGAAGGTACTGTCCCCCCTGTGGCGGAAGGATGCCGCCATGGTCATGGAAGAGATCCTGGAATCCGTGATCGTATCCATGGTGGTGGGGGTCTCCGCCGAGGGCCTGGACGAGTCCTGGTTGGGCAGGATGATGGATGCGGATGCCATTGAAGACCTGAAAAGGCTGGAAACCAAGCACGGCCTGAACATCGCTGGCGAGGGCGGGGAGTACGAGACCCTGACCCTGGATTCACCTTTGCATCGGTTCCCCCTCGTGGTGGAGGAGTACCGGACGACCATGAGCCAGCTCTCCGGCCTGTTGCGGGTGACGGCTTTCCGCTCCGGCCTCAGACCAGGCCCTTGACCGTACGCAGCAGCACTTGGAAGTCTGGGGAGCCGGCAGGGTCGTCCTCCGACACCCAGCTGTAAAGGATTTTCCCCTCTTTTCCAATCAGGTACACCGCCCTGCCGGCCATCCCTTGGTATATGGGATGCTTCTCGATCAGCACCCCGTATTCCTTCGTCACCGCCCCGCCCTCGTCGGATATGAGGGCGAACGGGAAGTTCATGCGGGCGTCGAAACGCCGGTGCATGGCCATGGGTTTGACGCTGATGGCGTAGACCTGCACCCCGGCGGCCTTGAGCTCCGGGGTTATCTCCACCAGCTTGTTGAGGGCCCAGGTGCAGGAGGTGCCGAAATCGCCCATGTA
>JBFWLS010000118.1:0-3906 GCA_050251995.1 Candidatus Methanomethylophilaceae archaeon | reverse complement strand
GACCTCTCCTCCCCGGAGGCCTTCGTCAAAGATTGGGACGCCAAGGTCAACGCCAGCCGGGGCTTCCGGTCCTTGGAGAAAGCGAGGGAGTCATACATGGCAGATATGATACGACGGCACGCCACCGCCGACGCCCTGGTGCTCATGGAGCTGGAGAGGCTGGAAGGCGTCAGGACCCATCTGGCCTAGAACTCCACTCCCCGTCTGGCCATCACCCCTTGCTCGTAGGGGTGCTTCCTGGAGACCATCTCCGTCACATAGTCGGCGGCATCCATGATGCTCTGTGGCGCCCTCCTCCCCGTCAGCACCAGCTCCACCCGGGGGTGCTTGTTCCGGATGACATCCAGCACCTCCTCTTCCGAGAACACCTCGAAGAACAGGGTGATCACTACCTCATCCAAGACCACCATGTCATAATCGCCGGAGCGGGTGGCCTCTAGGGCATGCTTCAGGCCTTCCTGCGCTTGACAGAGGTCCTCGTCCTTCACCTTGCCCTTGTACACGAAGTCACCACTCCCGTACTGGAAATGGTCGATGCCTGGGCAGTTCCCCATGGCCTTGACCTCGCCGTAGCTCTCCCCTTTCTTCATGAATTGGATGAAACAGACCTTGCGGCCGCTCCCCCAAGCCCTCATGGTCAGGCCCAGGGCGCAGGTGGTCTTGCCCTTCCCGTCCCCGGTGTAAACATGCACCAAGCCGCGGTCCTTCGCCATGGATGTGGATATGGAGCTATCCATTATGAAGGAATTTCGCTTGCATCGTTCCTGTTTTATATCGATTATCCGTATTCCATCGATGATGATGGAGGTGGAAATAAAGACACCATGCGCCGACCCTGATGGCCTGCGCCAGAGGATTCAAGAGAAGGGCGGCGTCTTCCAAGGCCGTTACCATCAGAGCGACGTCTACTACTCCCACCCCTGTCGGGACTTCGCCTTGACGGACGAGGCGTTGCGCATCCGCTCCCAACCGGGGCTGGTGCAGATGCATTACAAAGGTCCGAAGATCGACAGCAGCACCAAGACCCGGGAGGAGCTGGGGACTTTCCTGCCGGACCAGGAGGCCATGGCCTCCATACTGGAACGTCTGGGCTTCCGGCCGGTGATGACCGTGCACAAGGAGCGGGAGCTCCAACTGATGGGCGATATCGAGATCTGCCTGGACAAGGTGGAGGGCCTGCAGACCTACGTGGAGCTGGAGACCAGCGGCGAGGACCTGGACACCGCTCGGCAACGGCTCCTGGACCTCATGGCCGAGCTGGGGCTGCAAGGCAGCGAGAGAAGGTCCTATCTGGAGCTCCTGCTGGAGGGTGGCCATGCCTGAAGGGGCGAGCTTCTGCCCCCGCTGCGGCGGTCGGCTCCTGCCTGACGGCTCCTTCTGCCCCCGCTGCGGCCTGGACGTGCGTTTCCTGTGGCAGGGCGCCAATGGGACGGCGGAAGGCCCCCGAGACGGGGGCTGGGGGAAGTTGCTACGCATAGCCGGAGCCTGGACCAGCCTGCCCATGTTGCTGGCCTTGTTCGCCATGACCGCCACCGCCATCTGGGGCGCCGGTCTGGTGCTGCCGGAGATCGGCGACCTCGGCATCACCCTGTTCATCATCGTCCCCAGCCTCGTGGACATCGTGGAGATAATGGGCCCTGGAGCGGTCCTAATCTACATGGTTTTCCTGCTGGCGGTCATCGCCTCCTTCATCTGGATGCTATACGAAGGGCGTGGCCTGTATGAGAGGGAATTGAAGGGACAGAAACTGGAGAAGCACAGCGCCCTCTATACCATGGCCACCTTGTTCTTCGCCTTGATCTTCTTCCAATTGATTTATTACCTGGTGATTCTCGGCGGGCAGGACGTCAACAACAGCAACGTCGGCACCCTACCGCTGTGGATGCAGCTCTACTTCCTCCTGGAGGCCAGCGTCTGGGAGGAGATCATCACCCGCGTACTCTACCTGGGTCTGCCCATGATGGTAGTCATGGCCCTGCGCCAGGACGGCCGCCAGAAGTGGTACCGCTACCTCTGGGGCAACTTCGAGCTAGACCGCTGGGCGATGCTCTTCATATTCTTCTCCTCTGCCATGTTCGCCCTGGGCCATCTTCAGAACTGGGACCTCTTCAAACTCCTGCCCACCTTCTTTGTGGGCTTGTCGTTGGGATACCTATTCGTCCGTTACGGCCTCTATGCGGCCATAATGCTGCATTTCTCCTTCGACTACCTCAGCCTGCCCTCCCAGGCCTTGGGCGGCACGCTCCCCCTGCTGGGCACCGGCCTGCTGATGCTCCTCTTCGCCGCGGTTGGCCTCCCTTATTCCCTGCTCTACGCCAAGAAGGGATTGGAAGCTGTGCTGGAGAGGCCGCTGACGCTTCCTGCAAGGAAAAAGGAGGAGGAGGAAGAGGAGTACGTGTACATACCCCGCCTCGTCTGCCCGTACTGCGGCCATGGCACCATACGGGTGCACGATCAGGACTACGAGTGCCTGAACTGCAAGAAACGGTTCTAGTCCAACATCTTCTGCAGACGGTCCCGGGACAGGATCGCGGACTCCATGGTCTTGATCTCGATTACGTAGTTGCCCTTGTAGCCCTTCATGCGGGAGAGCACGGACTCAAAATCGATCTGCCCCTCACCGATGGTGAGGTGCTCGTCATGGCTGCCGTTGTTGTCATGGATGTGCACATTGACGAAACGATCCTGTAATGCTAGCATCTGGTCCATCTGGCCGGTGGTGTGCGCATGCCCGATGTCGAAGCATACACCCAGGTCGGTCCCCTCCAACAGGGCCTCCAGCTCCTCCGCGGTCTTGCCCAGCATCATGAAGAACTCCGGCATGTTCTCCACGGCGATGCGCACACCGAACTCTCGCGATACGCGGTTCAAGGTGCGCAGGGACTTCGCCGCCCGCATGAGGGCTTTGTCCTCCATCCCCTTGACCACAAAGGGCCGGTAGCCGGGGTGCACTGTGAGGGTGTCGACTTCCATCTGGATGGCACACTCCATGGTGGCCATGAGCTCCAATGTCGCCGCCTCCCGCATGCGCTCGCTCATGGCAGCCACGTTCACGTCGCTGATGGGCGCGTGGATGGAGTACTTCAAGTCGTAGGAAGGCGCCACGGCACCGAATTGATGCAGCACGCTGGGCAAATAGTGCTCCCCTTCCGCGAATATCTCCCAATGCTGGAACTCCTTGGAGATGGCCTCCAAGACTGATTCGATGCTCTGGGCGCTGAATGATGTGGACGACACACTGATCATAGAACTATCTCCTCTCCTTCCACCGTCTCCGGTGCCAGCCAGTCGATGAACGACAGGACGTCTACATCCTGGATGCAGACCGATATGGCTCCCAGGACCGCCTCCGCCTCGATGAAGGAGGCCTTGCCTACATAAGCCACCTGCTTGTTCAGCCGGAACTTGATGGCATTGCCGTTGATGCCCTTGCGGAGCACGGAACGGGTGGTGTCCAGGATCCTCTGGCGGCGAATCTGCTCGTGGAAGCGGTCCAGGGACCCGGCGTCTCCCAGGAAGCGTCCCTCCTCCAGCTCCAGGTCCGCCTCCGGGAACAGCCTCAGGACGGCGGCTCTCACCCGCTCCGGGTCCTCGCTGGGATAGACAGGGACGGTGATTCTGACCTTTGCCATACGCTATGGGCATGCTCGAAAAAGTATATAACAAATCAGCCTCTCTTTCGAGGATATGCGTTTGCGGGTGCTGGAGGAGGCAGCGAAAAGGAACGTCCTGCTCAACCGGGAGGCCCTGGAATTGATCCTCTCCGAACCGCAGCCGATCGCCTTCCTGGACGACGTCCTGACCCGTTTGGGCGGAGAGGCCCTGGTGGTGGGCAAGAACGATGTACTGCGCTGCCTCTCGCGGGAGGAGGCCCTTGCGCCGGTGATCCAGAAGTCCGCTGCCCCT
>JBFWLS010000117.1:0-3923 GCA_050251995.1 Candidatus Methanomethylophilaceae archaeon | reverse complement strand
AGGACGATGTCGAGCTGGGGATGCCGGAGAGGACCATCTCCTATTCCTCGCGCGAGGCCAAAGTGGCCGAGTTGCGCGAGGGCATGAGCTCCGTGACCATCACCGGGAAGATCCTCAGCGTGGGGCCGAAGGACATCACCTCCCGAGGGGAGAAGAAAACCATATTCACCGGCATATTGGCGGATGAGAGCGGCAAGGTGGAGTTCTCCGCCTGGAGCGATTTCGGGCTGGAGCAGGACGAGGTCATCCAGATCAAGAACGCCTATGTTCGGGCCTGGAGAGGCATACCGCAGCTGAACATAGGCGACCGCAGCGAGGTCTCCCGTGTGGATGACGATTTCGACCAGGACCTGGACATGGACGGGTCCACGGTGAAGGCCATTGGCGAACTGGTGGCCGTGGGCGGCGGTCTGGACGTCACGGTGGTGGGAAGCGTGGTGGACCTGCGCGCCGGCTCCGGGCTCATCAAACGCTGCCCGGAGTGCAACCGCTCCGTGTTCAACGATGAGTGCGCCTCGCATGGACGCATAACGCCAGTGCAGGATCTGCGCATGAAGACGGTCATCGACGATGGTAGCGGCGCCCTCACGGCCATAATCAACCGGGAGATCACCGAGGCGCTCACCGGCATCACCCTGGATGAGGCCGTGGAGATGGCACGTGACAACCTAGACTCCGATGCGGTGTCACGCAAGATGGAGGAGATGATCATCGGCCGCTGGGTGCAGGTAAGGGGGAACGTCATCAGCGACGAGTACGGGCTCATGCTCATCTCCCGGGAGGCCTGCATGGACGAACTGGATGTGAAATCGGAGGCGGAGAAGCTCCTGCACGAGCTGGAGGTGATGATGTGATGGTGAGGGAGACCGCTTGGAGGGTCTTCTCCAGCGAGCTGAACTCCTCCCAGTTGGAGATCAAGGGAGAGGAAGAGAAGTCGCCCTCGTACCTCATAACCCCCTTGGGGGCAAAGGTCAACCGGGTTCTGTTGGCGGGGGTTCTCATGGAGAAGGAGAACATAGGCTCCGAGGAGGAACCCATGTGGAAGGCCCGGGTCCAAGACCCCACCGGCTCGTTCTTCATCAACGCTGGAAGGTATCAGCCAGAGGCATCCGCAGCCTTGGCGCACATGGAGGTGCCCTCCTTCGTGGCCGTGGTGGGGAAACCCAAGACTTTCAGCCCTGATGATGGCCGGGTGTTCGTCAGCGTCCGGCCGGAGCGCATCGTGCAGGTGGAGGAGAAGGTCCGGGACCGCTGGGTGCTGGAAGCCTGCCAATCCACCTGGTCGCGCATGAAGGCCTTACGCTCTGTATTGGCCATGGAGGCCCCGGACGAGAAAGGGTTGGTGAAGGACGGTATGGACCCAGCCTTGGCCAGCGGCATCATGGAGGCCATCGGCTATTATGGCGTGAGCGATTCCTCCCGCTATCTGCGTATGCTTCAGGACGGCCTGCGGGTGCTGCTGCCAGAGCAGCAGATCGATCTGGGGCTGCCAGGGGACGATGCGGACCTGCCAGACGAAATCGATATCGACCCGGAGAGAGCGGGTTCCGCCCTGGACATGGAGGACACCATCCTGAGTTTCCTGGAGCTGCTGGACAGGGACGGCAAGGGGGCCCCCTTCACGGAACTGCAGACGGAAGCGGAGAAAGAAGGGATAGGTTCTGCCCAGCTGGAGGAGATCACCAACTCCCTCATGGACAAGGGGCTGGTGTACGAGCCGGTGCTCGGCAAGTTGAAGAAGATCTAGGCGAACTCCGCCCGGGACTGATAGAGAAGCACGATGCACACGATGCCTATGATGCCTGGCAGGATCATAGAGAGTCCCAGGATGGTCAGCACCGTGGCGCATCCGATGGCAACGTACAGGAAGCGACGCATGATGGCCAGGATTCCCCCTAGACAAGACAGGGCGCCCACGGCTATGGATCCGTAGACCAGGAGCTCCACCGTGGAGGCGGCGATGCTGGCATCCTCGCCCATGAGCACCAGTTGCTCCTCCACCAACTCTGTCAGCAGGCTCATCTCCCCGATCAGCAGCAGACCGAAGACCAGGGCAGGCAGGCCTATGAGCAACATCAGGCCACCAGCGATTCCGGGACGGGAGCTACGCCCCTGCACCTTCCTTCGAGGGTCTGGCCTCCCGCTCCAGGAGACCGCCTCATCCACCCTCACCGTGGATCGTCCGCACTGGGGACAACGATCCTCCCCGAAAGGTATGGATGCCCCGCAGGAGGGGCAGAAATCGTAAGTATCTGATTCAGGCATGCGTTGTCCATCGACTAATGATGAATTAAATGTGTTGGTAGGAATAACAATTCCAAGAAACCGTTCGCACCGCCCTCATCGAGCGGTAAGGAGTCGTTTGATCATCGACCTTCTGGAGCGCCGCGCCCCCGCTCCTTCGAATTCTCAGGAACGTAGAACCTAGGATCCCCTGGATCATCGGTAGAAACCCACCGAGGCGTAGCCCACCACCTCTTGGGAGTCGAACACATCTCCGGAGTCCATCTGCTTCAGCAACTTGGCCCGGGTGGGCCCCGTGGCCAGGATTGCCGCGGCCGTGGGCCCGTAACCGCAGGCGCTGACGTCCCGGGAGTATATGGTCTCATAGAGCCCTGGCACATCTATGTGCAGCATGCGGTCGATGACAGCGGCATCGTCCTCCCTCGCCTTCCACTTTGGGACGTAGTGGGACATGTCCCCGGAGGCGATGACCATCACCTTATGGCCAACACAGGCCCGCCGGACGCTCTCCGCCAAAGCGATGGCACTCTCTTCCGACTGGTCGCCCATGAGCACGGGGACGATGCGTGCCTGCGGGTCGATGTACTGCAGGAAGATGACTTGCATCTCCAAGCAATGCTCCGTGGCATGCGCTGCGTTGTCCACCCGATGTTCCTCCGCCAAGCGGCTCAATATGTCAGCGTGCACGGGGCAGACCCCCAGGGGGGTCAGGAAGTCCTCGTCACATAACGAGACTTCTGGACCGCGATGACGATGCTTGGGGCCGATGAGGACGTAGGCTTCCGGGAACCCATTGCGGAGGATGGCCTCATAGACGTGCGCCGCGCCCATGCCAGAAGCCATGACCCCGGCGTGGGGGCTCAGCGCCGCCACCATGTCCCCCTGTACCCCGGGCGAGGATATCGTACCCGGGCCTAGAGGCCCTAGGAAGCAGCCCTGCAGGGCTTGGCGCAGGCTCCTCTCATCGGCAGGGTAGAAATGCCCTGCCACTGCTGGTCTCCTCATGATTATGGATGATAGAAGAAAAGGAAGTTAAGAAATTTATGGGGGTTTATCAGAGACGGGCCTCGAAGTCCTCGATCTCCAACTTGAAATCCTCAGGGTCCTTGATGTCGCCCCGGGCGATGAGGACTTCCCTGGTGAGGACCCAGTAGACGCATGCCAGAGCACGGCGTCCCTTGTTGTTGGTGGGGATGACCAGGTCCACATTGCGGGTCTCGTTGTTGGCATCGCAGAAGGCGACGATGGGGATTCCCACGCCCAAGGCCTCGTCCAAGGCCTGCTTGTCCGCGGCCGGGTCGGTGACGATGAGAACATCCGGCTCCACGAAGGCATCGATGACCGGGTTGGTCAGGGTTCCCGGGGGGAAGCGGCCCGCGAAGGCGGGGGCGCCTATGGCCTTGGAGAACTCCCTGGCGGGCCTCTGTCCATACTGGCGGGCGGAGACCACCAGGATGCGCTTGGGGTCGAAGCGGGCCAGGAACTTGGCGACGGCCCTGATCCTCTCGTCCGTCTTCTTGACATCTAGAACGTACAGGCCGTCCTGCCTCACATTGTAAATGAAATCCTTCATGTCGGCGCTTTTCTGCTGGGTGCCGATGTGTACACCGGAGGTCAGATAGACGTCCTCGGGCACCAATAGCTCAACTCTCTCCGCTTCACTCATGTAAAAACCTCAA
>JBFWLS010000116.1:0-3976 GCA_050251995.1 Candidatus Methanomethylophilaceae archaeon | reverse complement strand
AACCTATGGCTGGCCCGTGGCTGCTTCCGAACAAGGTCAACCTCAACGTCCTTCCTATGGTATTCATCTCAGTTCCCTCCATTGCAGACCAATGGACCGCATGTCCTGCAGGAATGAGGGGTAGGATACGGAATGGCACTCCGAGTCCTTCACCGCCATGGCCTCGTCCGAGGCCAGAGAGGCCACGGCGGCAGCCATCATCAGGCGGTGGTCATCCACAGGGTCAACCCAGCTACCTTTGAGACGGGGGACTCCCCGTATGATGCAGCCATCATCGGTCTCAACTATGTCCGCACCCATGTTCTGCAGCATGATGACCGTGTGCTTTATGCGGTCGCTCTCCTTGTATCGAAGCTGAGGCGCCCCATGCAGTCGACTCTCGCCGATGGCGGTGGATGCCAGCACCGCGGTGATGGGGAAAAGGTCGGGGATATCTCCCATGTCCACATCCAACCCGAGCAGCTCCGATTGGGCCACGGTGACCTGGTGTCCGGAGACTCTCACATCTGCACCCATCCGGCGCAGGATGTCCAGGATGGCTTTGTCGCCCTGGGGGTCCTGGAGGTCCAGGCCAGTGATGGTGACCTCTCCCGCTAGGGCGGCGGCGGCCAGGGGGAAGGCGGCGGAGGAGAAGTCTCCTGGCACGGTGTAGTCGGTGTTGCTGTAAGGCTGCCCAGAACGGATTTCGAAGGAATCTCCGTTGCGCTTATAATCGATGCCGAAACGCTGCATCATGTTCAAGGTGACCTCCACATAGGGGCGGGAAAGCAAGCGTCCCAGCACGGATATCTTCACATCCCCCTCTGCCAGTGGCGCGGCCATGAGAAGGGAGCTGATGAACTGGGAGCTCATGCTCCCGTTGATCTCGGTCTCCCCTCCGCGGATGGGTCCTCGCACGGTCACTGGCGGCAGTCCTGATCGTGAGGAGCAGGCCACGCCCAAATCCTCCAGGGCGTTCAATAGTGGTGCCATGGGGCGTTTCTGGATGGAATGGTCGCCGGTGATTGTGATGTTCTCGCATAAAGACGATGCGATGCCGGCAAGGATACGCATCGTGGTGCCGGAGTTGCCCACGTCCAATGCTCCTTCGGGGGCATGCAGAGGGTGCCCGTGGACGTCCACATGCGTATCGCCTGACTCTACCACTGCTCCCATGGATTGCATGCACTGCAGCGTGGACAGAGTGTCCTGGGCCAACAGAGGCATCCCAACCCTGGTGCATCCTTCTGATAGGGCGGCCATGAAGAAGGCCCGGTGGGTGTGGCTCTTAGAGGGAGGTGCCCTGAGGACGCCATCTATGGTCCGCCCTTCAAATGCCAGCTCCATGCTCCTGCCTCCTGGTGCGAGTGATCATCGCCTCATCCAATCCCATGGTCTCCTTAAGTTTATTGCCCTCTCCTGCCTGGGTGACGATGGCCACCGCCGGCCCGGTGCCAGTGATGCCGGCGGCGGATGCACCGTGCAGCATGGCCGCATCGGCCACGCTGTCATCCAAGCCCATGGCCTCCGCCACCAGCCTCCCGTTCACGGTCAATGCTGCCAATGGGTCCCGCATAGCCAGTTGCAGCAAGGCCGGCATCCTGTCCCTGAGAGTATCCAAGCGGGTGATACGACCATCCTTCTTCTCGATCCTAGCCGCGGGGACGTGTATGATGACGTCCATAGGTTCAAAGTCATCGGCAAAGATGACCTGCCTTCTCGTGTTATCGGTCATGACGAAGCCACCGAACATGCAGCCGCATGCATCATCGAAGGCACCGGTCACCGTCACGCCCGCCTCTAAGGCGCATCGTACCCCTAAATGCACCATTTCCATGCGCCCCATCTCCGCTCCCACGGCAGAGCAGACGGCTTGCACTATGGCGTTGGCCGCAGCACTGGAGCTCTTCAACCCCCGAGAGATGGGGATCTCCGAATCCACCCTCAGCATCCCTCCTCGTTCCTCCATGCCCAAGGACTCTAAGGTTCGCAGCACGCAGACCCGCGCCAAGCGGTCGTCTGCCTGCGGGTCGTTCTCGATGTCGACGCGGAGGGCATCGTCCCCCAGGTGGAACTCTGCCTCCGTCCGGAGCTCGGTGCCGATCACCGCTCCGATGCCACAGGGGATGGCGTTGATTACGGATATGGCGGAATGCGACCTCCCCTTCCCGGTCATCCTACCGCCTCCCTCATGGAATCTAAGTCCGCCGTGCACCCAGTCCAGATGCGGAAAGACTCTCCCGCTTGATGCAGGAGCATCTCCAAGCCAGGGATGGCGACGGCGCCACACTCCGATGCTCTGGTCAACAGAGCGGTGCGGCGAGGCTCATAGACCATGTCCATAACCAGCTGCCCTTGGCGTATGAGCCCAGGGGACACGGGGATGTCGCTACAGCCACTTTGTCTCCCTACAGGGGTGGCGTTGATGATGGTTTCGAAATCATGTCCTTGGAGAGAGTCCAATGGCAGGAAGCTCGCCCCTCGCTCCCGGGCGAAGGACTGGCCTTTATGGTGGTCTCGGGCGGTGACGGTGATATCGCAACCCTGCCTTTGCAGGAACACCGCTGCAGCCCGGGCCGCCCCGCCGTTGCCCACCAGCAGGGCTCTGCTGCCCCTGATGTCCGACAGGTGATCGGCGAAGGCGCCCTCCAGGCCTGCCACGTCTGTGTTGAAACCCGCTATCCGGCCATCATCATTGCGGATGGTGTTGACCGCGCCCACCTCCTCCGCCAAAGGATCCAAGGAATCCAGATGCGGCATAACCGTCACCTTGTGGGGCATTGTGACGTTCAGGCCTCTGATGTCGTAAGCGGTCATCAGTTCTGGTAGCAAAGCCACCTCCTCTTTGTCCGGGGCATCGAAGCGCAGATAGATGCCAGCCATGCTGGCAGAGCGGAAGGCGGCGTTGTGGATGGCGGGCGAGAAGGAATGGGATATGGGGGAGCCCAGCAGACCAGTGACCATGCCCTCATCGCCCAGGTGGTGCAAGGCATGGACAGAGAGCTGCCCAGGAGCCGTTCCCTCCAACAAGGAGGCGAAGGTGAACTGGTTCCGCAAGCAACGGGGCCGGACACGGGTTATCTGGCCTAGTTCGCCCATGCCGATGACTACATGAGGGTGGTCACAGGCATTCGAGGCTCTATGGATGGACACCAGGTCCTTCAGGCTGTGCACCATGAATGCTGCCTTCCTCACATCGCCGTGTAAGGAGGCCAGTATTCTCAAAATGCCTTCCTGGTCGGGTGTGGACCGCCAGTCGTGGTAGGAGCGGATGATCTGGAATGGTGGGTTCGGCAGCATAAGCAGGTCATCCAGCTCTAAGTCCAGATATCTTGCTGGTACGGATGCTGCCCATCTTTGCACCTCCTCCTCCGTGAGCATCGGTTCGACCCCGGCATTGGAATGACGGAAGGTGACCAACAGGGGCCGTTCCGGCACAGTTCCTGGTAGGCTGCCCATGAGATCCAGCCTCAGCTCCACCATGTCTGCCAAGGCCAGTTGGGGCAAGGCCAGTTCCGTGTGCTTGGCCACGCTGGCGCAGATACGCATCATAACTCCTGGATGCTCTCCTGCACTGACATGCCGAAGTGCCTTCCACCCTCCTCCGCCATGACCAGGAGCTCGTCACCCGGGGCGATCTCGGAGACGGAGACGGACCCGTTCGGAGTACACATTCTAACCGTCTCGGCATTCTGCAAGATAGTGGTGTACTCCAGCTCGCCTACTCTGGCCCGTAGGAGGAGGAGGGGGCGTTTCTCCACCTTGCAGCGTCCGACGATGACCTCTCGCGAGCCGCCCTCACGATCCACCAAAAGCAGAGTGTCGCCACTGCTGACCTCGGAAAGGTAGCGGGTCCGGCCATCCGAGCCCATGACGTAGGAATGCACCGCTCCGGCGTTCACACGGAACGGACGGGGAGCCACATAGCCGCTGCTCTCGCTCTCCGATTGCACCAGGAAAAGGCATCCGGACTGCGAACCCACCAGCATCCCCTCTC
>JBFWLS010000115.1:0-3980 GCA_050251995.1 Candidatus Methanomethylophilaceae archaeon | reverse complement strand
TGGACTCCTTGTCCTCCCAGCTGCAGCTCCTCCAGATGTCCTTGGAAGAGGCCGTACGCGCCCGTGAAACCCTGCAGGCCTTCGCCAAGGCCAAGGTGGGGGACGAGATCATGGTGCCCATAGGGGCCTCCTCCTTCATCTTCGCCCAGGTGGCGGACACCGAGAAGGCCGTGGTGGGTATCGGCAACCGCCTCTCCCAGGAGAGGCCCCTGAACGAGGCCGTGGAATACCTGGACGCAAACATCGAGGAGATCGGCGAGGCCCTGAAGAAGGCCACCGAGGCCGGTGCGGAGCTGGAGAACAGGGCCAGACAGCTCTCCGCGGCCATACAGCAAGAATACCAGAAGCAGTGAAGCGCCCATGTTCGAAGCGCTCAAGACCAAGCTGAAGGGCCTGCGCAAGAAGGCCTCCGAGATACCGGAACCGGATTTGGAGCCGGTGACGGAACCGGAGCCAGCCGCTCCTGAGACCCCGCCCCTTTCCTGGAAGGAGAGGCGGAGGCTGGAGAAGGCCAAGGCGAAGGAAGGGCAGCCGCTGGTGAGCGACAAGGGCAAGAAGATCAAAGAGGATTCCCTAGACGAGCTCCTCTGGGACCTGGAGGTGGCTCTCATGGAGGCCGATGTGGCCCTCCCCGTGGTGGAAGAGATCAAAGAAGGGGTGCGGGAAGGCTTACTGGGCCGCCGTCACGACCGCAACGCCCGCTTGGAGGATGTGGTGGAGACATCCCTCAAGGACGCCATCCGCAAAGTCCTGTCCCTGAACGCCTTCGATTTCGATGAGTGGGTGAAGGGGCGTCCGAAGCCTGCGGTCATCATGTTCGTGGGCATCAACGGAACCGGAAAGACCACCGCCATCGCCAAGATCGGCAAGCGCCTCCAGGACCAAGGAATGACGGTGGTGCTGGCGGCAGGGGACACCTTCCGCGCCGGTGCCATAGACCAGCTGTCGGTGCACTCCGACCGCCTGGGCTGTCGCATAATAAAGCACAGCCAGGGGTCCGACCCGGCGGCGGTGGCCTTCGACGCCATCGATCATGCCAAAGCCAAAAAGAAGGACGTGGTGCTGCTGGATACCGCTGGCCGCATGCAGACCAACAGTAACCTCATGGATGAGATGAAGAAGATCGTCCGGGTGGCCAAACCAGACCTGATAATGTTCGTGGGCGACTCCCTGGCCGGCAACGATGCTGTGGAGCAGGCCCGGCAGTTCGACGCCGCTGTGGGCATAGACGCCGTCTTCCTGACCAAGATCGATGCCGATTCCAAGGGCGGGGCGGCGCTGTCCATCGCCCACACCATCGGGAAGCCCATCGCCTTCGTCTCCAACGGACAGGAGTACCATCAGATCATCAAGTTCGACGTGGATTGGATGATCGACCGTCTTTTCGACTGAGTGGCAAGGTCTTTCAGAGCGCCTCCGTGGTCGCGAACATCAGACCGGCCAGAATGGCCACTGCGATGACCACCATCACGTACACGGCCACCGTTCGCTTCTCGAAAAGGGCACCCAGCATGATCACCTCTGGTATGCTGGCCCCCGCCCCGCCGATCAGCAGGGCGATGACCGGCCCTACGCCCATCCCCTTGGAGAGCAGTGCCGTGCCGATGGGGATCAGGGTCTCTGCGCGCACATAGAGAGGGATGCCTATCAAAGCCGCGAAGGGGATCGCCAGCGGGTTGCCCGGCCCGGCTATGGATGCTATCAGGTCCTCCGGAACGAAACCGTAGATAAAGGCACCGATAGCTACCCCGATCAACAGATACTTGAACATCTGCTGGAAGAGCCCCCAGGAGAAGGATGCGGCCCGTTGGAATCTGGCCTTGCTGCTTGTATCCAGACCTCCATTGTCGTCGTCCTGAGGCCCCCCGATTATCACCACGTCCTTGACGTCCTTCTCCAGCCCCATCCTCTCCATGGTGATCCCCACCAGGACGGCACCGATGAAGATGGTGATGAAGTAGAGCAGAACCATTGGCACCGGTAGGATGGTCAGTAGCATTCCCACTATGATTGGATTCAAAAGAGGAGAGGCCACCAGGAAGGCCATGGAGGAGCCGAAGGGGACCCCGGAGTCGATCATGCCTTTCAGCAGCGGGATGGTGGAGCAGGAGCAGAAGGGGGTCAGGGCACCGAAACCGGCACCCAAGGCCGCACTGGCGGCCTTGTTGCGGCGGGTCATGGCCGCCTTTATCCTCTCTGGCGCCACATATTCCCTCAGAAGCCCGACCAGGAAGCTGATGACCAGGAAGAGTACTGTCAGCTCCAACAATATGTAAAGGAAAAAATAGAGCGTGGTGGACACCTGCTCAATCATCCCACTACCTCTTGTCTCCCGCTTCCTTATCCGACTCCATCTCCACTTGGGATCGAGGGACTATCTTCGTGTCGCAACACGCAGACTTCTTCTTTTTCCTTTTGAACAGTCTTTTCTCCTTCTCGTCCTCCATTCACACACCTCCTCATTCAACATGGTCCTCCAGAACCTTCTCTAGATAGGGCATGACATCCTTCCAGACGGACATGGCGGTCTGGTAGGCCTGCCTCCCCTTCTCGGTGAGCACGTACTCCTTTCTGTCCCGCCCATTTACGGTCCGGCTCTCGGATATGGCCAAACCAGTGTTCTCCATCTCACTCAGTATGGGATAGATGCTTCCATAGGTGGGAACGCAACACCCTTCCGTGAACTCGGATAGGTATTGCAGGATGGCGTACCCGTGCGTAGGGCCCCTGGAGACGGCTCGCAGTATCAGCAGCCGGGTGAGCCCGGAGTTGATCAACGATCTCCAATACTGCTCGGATTCCATGCTATCAGAATAGTGATGTATTGATGCCCTATATATAGATTGTCTATATGTATGCTGGCGATCCCCGAATCCTGGTTCTATGGTCTTTTGGATATCGGTTGTTCTTCAAGGCAACAAGTATCTATATAAGAGACAACTATTACAAAAATATTCAAAATAGGTTGTGGTCAAAAACGATTGAAATTGTTGTTGGTTCCTTGGGCGCAGGGTTGGACGCGGTACTGGAGTACCTGGCACAGCATGTCATAACCTGCCTTGTCCCGGCATTCTTCATCGCCGGCGCCATCGCCGCCCTGGTGAAGAAGGCTGCCATTTTGAAGTTCTTCGGCGCCCAGGTGGCCAGATACAAATCCTACTCCGTGGCTTCGGTCTCCGGTATCGTTCTGGCCGTCTGCAGTTGCACCATCCTGCCACTGTTTGCTGGGATATACAAGAAGGGGGCAGGGCTGGGTCCTGCGGTGACGTTCCTGTTCGCTGGGCCCGCCATCAATATCCTGGCCATCATATACACCGCTCAGGTCCTGGGCTTCGAGCTAGGCGTGGCAAGAGCCGGATTCGCCATTGTTCTTTCCATCGTAATCGGCTTGGTCATGGCCCACATGTTCCGCAAGGAGGAGGCCGGGATGGAAAAACCAATCGATCCCTTGTTCTCCAGCGAAACGGAGGAGGATAAACCACGATGGGTCACGCCCATGTTCTTCGCACTTTTGGTGGCGATCCTGATTGTCGCCGCCTCACCTCTGGATATAGTTCTCAGGCTGTCCGCGGTCTACATGCTGACCTTGGCTGTGGCCGTCCTCCTGATCTACTACTTCAGTCGGGAGGAGGTCACGGATTGGGGGTTGGAGACCTGGGACCTCACTAGGAAAATCTTCCCCGTCCTCATCGCTGGAACATTCATTGTGGGTGTTTTCGCATTCTTCGTGCCTCCCGAGACCTTCCGACCTTATCTTGGAGACAACGGCCTGTGGTCCAACCTCCTGGCTTCGGTCATGGGTGCACTGCTCTACATGCCCACCCTGCTGGAGGTGCCGATTATCGGGGGCACGCTGGGTTACACGTCTGGAGTAATGGCTTCAGGGCCGGCTCTGGCACTCCTCCTTTCCGGGCCCACAACCAGCCTCCCCTCACTGGTGGTGCTGTATCGCATCATGGGTCTGAAGAAGACCATTGTAT
>JBFWLS010000114.1:0-3985 GCA_050251995.1 Candidatus Methanomethylophilaceae archaeon | reverse complement strand
CTTGCCTGAGGTGAGCTCATCCGAGGCCAGTTCTGGCATGTCCTTCCGGGTGCTTGTGGACGGGGCCTTGGGCTTCGGCGCCTGCAACCACCCGGATAAAGGGGCGATGATGGAGGCCTTGCGGCGGACTGTGCGTAACGCCAGGCACTCATCCCGCATGCGTGACCACCCCATCCGTCTTTCCTCCCAGAGGGCGCAGAGGGTCTCCTACACTGTGGCCCAGAAGAAGGCATTCCAGGACATGGAAGGGGACATGACGGGGTTCCTGCATGACGTGGACTCCTCTGCATTGGAAGGGGTGAGGGCAAACGGTGCAGAGCTTCCTGGACGCTTCCTGCAGCTGGAGGTGCTGGAGACCGACAAGCTGATCATCAACTCTGATGGGGCGCGGGTGGAGAGCACGGTGCCTCGTTGCATGATGCACATGATACTGACCGCCGCCACCCCCTCTGGCACGGCCCAGAGGAGCATCTCAAGAGGTGGGAGCGGTGGATGGGAGGTTGTGGAGTCATGGGACCTCGTGCCCACCGCTCAGGAGGAGGGCGCTATGTTGGCAAAGGTGCTGACGCAGTCCCAGCCATTGCGGGCCGATGTCTACGATGTCATCCTAGGGCCGGAGGTGGTGGGATTGGTGGCACATGAGAGCAGCGGGCACCCAGCGGAGGCCGACCGTATCTTGGGGCGGGAAGCGGCGCAGGCGGGGGAGACATACTTGGACGCCGATTCCCGTGGCCGCCGAGTGGGCTCCGATCTGGTGAACGTGGTGGACGACCCCACCCTTCCTGGATCCTTCGGCTACTACCTATACGACGATGAGGGAAGCCCGGCCAGGGCCCGGCACCTCATCCGCAACGGCGTCATCGATGAGTTCCTGCACAATCGGGAGACGGCGGCGGAGATGGGCATGGAGAGCAACGGGGCATCCCGCTCGATGGCCTTCAATCGGGAGCCCATTGTGCGCATGGCGAACACCTATGTGGACAAGGGCGACCATTCCCTGCCCGAGCTCCTGGAAGGGGTGAAGAGAGGGGTGCTGATCAACAACTTCATGGAATGGAACATCGATGACCGGCGCTACAACCAGCGCTACGTAGGTCTGGAGGCCTATTTGGTGCGGGACGGGGATCTCGTCGGGCTGGTGCGCAATCCGGCCCTGGAGATAAGCACCCCGGGGCTGTGGTCGGCCGTGGATGCCGTGGGGGACGAGCTGCACTTCGACTCTGCCTTCTGCGGCAAGGGAGACCCCATGCAAGGCATCCCGGTGTGGACGGGCGGTCCGCACCTACGTCTGCGGCAGGTGCGTCTGGGGGGGAGCGCATGAAGGACCTGCACGATGTGGTCATGAAGGAGTTGAAGACGGCGGGCGTGGCGGACGGAATGAGCATCCTAAGCTCCGCCCAGAGCGCCATGTTCCGCTTCTCCCGCAACCGTATGACTGTCTCCAACTACTTGGACGAGAGCTCCCTCACGATTTTCGTGCGTCATTCCCAGGGCGGCTCCTCTGCCACCGTGGCCGACATGCGGCCTTCTGCCGTGAGGCAGGCGGTGCAGGAGCTGCTGCGGGGCCTCCCCTCCGAGAATGAGAAACAGGAACGCCTGCCGAGAGGTCCCTTCCGTTATCCGCAGACGACGGGGAGGCCGGTCCCTTTGGAGGGGGAGGAGCTGGTGGATATGGTGCAGCGTGCGGTGCAGAGTGCCCATGAGGAAGGGGCGGAGCAGGTGGCGGGGACCTTGCAGCTCAGCAACACCATGCTGTCCTTGCGCAGCACCAGGGGGGTGGATGCCGAATGCCTGTTGCCAGCGGCGGAGCTTTCCCTGCGGGCCTTCAAGGATGCCCGCAGCTCTGGGCATGGGCTGAGCGTTTCCGGCGCCATCGCCGACCTGGATCCGGAAGGAGTGGGTAGGGAGGCCGGTCATCTGGCCAAGGCCTCGCATTCCATCGTAGACTGTCAACCCGGAAGATACGAGGCCCTGCTGCACCCCATGGTGGCGGCCGACATGGCCTCTCAAGTGGGGGACATGTCATCCGCCTTCTACGTGGACGTTGGCATGTCCTTCCTGGCAGACCGTCTGGATGAACAGGTTTGTTCTCCCGCCTTCACCCTGGTGGACGACCCCACGAGGCCGGGCACCCTAGGCCATCGACCCTTTGATGACGAGGGTTCACCCACTCAAGAGAACATCCTCATCCAGGACGGAGTGCTGAGATCCTATCTGCATAACCATGCCACTGCTGCCAAGGTCGGTCTGAGGAGCAGCGGCAACGCCGGCCTGGTCTCCCCCCGTCCGTTCAACCTCATGGTCTCCCCAGGGGACTCCGACATGGAGAGCATGATCGCTTCCATGGACCGAGGCATAATCGTGAGCAACGTGTGGTACCTCCGCTATCAGAACTACCGCAGCGGCGACTTCTCCGCCATCCCCCGCGATGCCATGTTCCTGGTGGAGAATGGAGAGGTGAAAGGAGCGGTCCGCGACCTGCGCATCAGCGACAATATACTGGGGATGTTCTCTCGAGTGCGATCCCTCTCACAGGAGAGGCGTTGGGTACGATGGTGGGAAGTGGACACGCCCACGCTGAGCCCCTACATGCTCTGCGATGACGTGAACTTCACCCGCTCAACCATGTGACCGGTAAGGCTGCAGGCTCAGGGATAAGGGTTCAATGCCCAACGGCTGCAGTGCATCGAGGATTTCCTTCCTGTGGTTGAAGGCCCTGCCCATGTCACCCTCGCCAACTTGAATAACGAATCCGTGCCCACTATGCCGCAGGCGCAGCTCCCGTAGCTCGCAGATGGAGCGTATGGCCGACTCACCGTCCTCGATCCTCCGCAGAAGAGAGGGCTGCAGAGGCTGGGCGGATATGCGCGTGGCCAGGCAGGTCTCCTTCTCCAAACGCACCGGCACCCTAAGTAGTGTCACGAGTTCTTCCACCTCTTTCCTTCGAAACCCCAATTCCCGCAGGGGGCTGAGCAGGCCATGCTCATGGGCGGCCCTCCTACCCGGCCTCTGATCCTCCACATCGTCGGCATTCTCCCCGTCCAGGACATACTGTATGCCCAAACGATCCGCCATGGCACTAGCTTCTGCGTAGATGAGGCTCTTGCAGTGATAGCACCTATCTGGCCCATTCTCATTCGCCTCCCTCATACGCTCCCATCCCAGCTCTCGCAAGTGGAGGGGCATGCACAGTTCCTCCGCCACGGCCAGAGCAGTGTCGCGTTGCCGATGGGAGATGTAGGGGATGTCCACCATGATGGCCACCAGCCCGTCTGGGATGGCCTGGCGGCAGGCGAAGGCCAGAAGACTGCTGTCCACTCCTCCGGAAAACGTCAGCAACACCCGTTGCCGCTGCTGCAGCCAACACAGGAGCTCCTCATAGCGTGTCTTGGCGTCCACATTCATCTATGCCCGAACTCGTTAATAAGGGATTGGACAACGATGAAATAGGACGCTGATGATAGCAAAGGTGTGAACATCAGGGATCTCTTGCAATCCTGCATGCGCGGGGAGACGGGACTGGACGAGGCGGAACGCCGTTTGAAGCTGGACTACCTGCAGCGCATCGATGGCCACACGGTCTTCGATCATGCCCGGGAGCTGCGCAAAGGCATCCCGGAGATCATCTACGGGCTGGCGAAGGACCCAGAGACTGTGGCCGATATCTTGGAGGCTGCCAGCAGGGAGAGGGAGGTGTTGCTGGTCTCCAGGGCGGGCGAGGAGCACCTGCGCTGCAGCGTGCAACGCATAGGCGAGGAGCACCTGCGCTACGAGAAGCGAGCCCGTATGCTGGTGTTCGACCGTCGCCGTCCTCAGGAGGCGAGAGGACGCATAGGCATCATATCCGCTGGCACCTCAGACATCCCAGTGGCGGAGGAGGCTCGGGTCATGGCGGAATGCATGGGTTGCAGTTGCATCACCAGCTACGACCTGGGGGTGGCCGGCCTGCACCGTTTCCTGGAGCCGTTGCAGGCCATGCTGGAGG
>JBFWLS010000113.1:0-4004 GCA_050251995.1 Candidatus Methanomethylophilaceae archaeon | reverse complement strand
CGGAGAAATTGAACCAGAGACTGCAGGACATGGGAGCGGCCGAGGGCGCCAGTCTCTCCGTGACCGTTGACGGTCTGGTCTATGAGGGCACGCTCATGCCCCACCACGAGTTCAGCGACCCTGATGTCATCGTGCTGAAGATGAAGAGCGGCTACAACGTGGGCATCCGGGTGGGTCAGGACAACGATTTGCGGTTGCTGGAGGCTCCGGTGAAGGTCCCTCGTCCAGAGAGGGAGGCCATACGGAGGCCGGAGCTCAAGGACCTGGTGCTGATCGGGACCGGCGGGACCATCGCCTCCTATGTGGACTACCGCACCGGTGCAGTGCATCCCGCCCTCTCCACCGCGGACATGGTCAACGCCGTGCCGGAGATCGGAGAGGAGGCCAACATCCGTGCCCAGGTCTTGTTCTCCATATTCAGCGAGAACATGTCCGTGCAGCACTGGCAGGAGCTGGCCGAGGCAGTGGCGGATGAGCTGAACTCCGGTGTGGAGGGAGTAATCGTACCACACGGGACGGACACCATGGGATACACCGCCGCTGCTCTTTCTTTCATGCTCGGCGACATAAACCGTCCTGTGACATTGGTAGGGGCGCAGAGGTCCTCCGACAGACCCTCCTCCGATGCCTCCTCCAATCTGCTGGCGGCGGCACGTCTCAGCGTCCGCGGCGATGCTGCCGAGGTGGGGGTACTTATGCACGACACCCCCTCGGACGACCATTTCGCCCTGCACCGTGGAACCCGGGTGCGAAAGATGCACAGCTCCCGAAGGGACGCCTTCCAAAGCATAAACGTGCCTCCTTTGGCCGAGGTGGATGTCCGGGGGAAGATAACTTTCAACACCGACGATTACCGGCGGAAGGGGGACCGCAAGGTCCAGGCCCGCACCGCCATGGAGACCGATGTGGCCTTGCTGCAGTACTATCCAGGCATGAGCCCGCGTCTGTTCGAGAGCGTCATCCTCTCCAGCAAGGGAGTGGTGCTGGCTGGCTCCGGCCTCGGTCATGTCAACGATCAGATGCTGTCCTTGGTCCGTAGGGCGGTGCAGGAGGGGGTGAAGGTGGTGATGACCTCGCAGTGCCTCTTCGGCCAGACCAACCTCAACGTCTACGCCACCGGCCGGGACCTGCTCACGGCGGGGGTCATACCGGTGGCGGACATGCTGCCGGAGACCGCCTACGTGAAGATGATGTGGGTGCTGGCGAACGAGAAGGACTCCGATGTGGAGAGGGTCATGCGCACCCCGCTCTGCGGCGAGATGGGCGACAGGAGGGAGATCGATGGCTGATCCACAAGTGGTATGTGGAATCGAGATCCATCAGCAGCTGAGCACTAAGAAGCTCTTCTGTTCCTGCGACAGCGAGCTGGTGGAGTCGGATGCCAAGACCTTTTTCCGTCGTCTCCGGCCCACCACCAGCGAGATGGGGGAGGTGGACCGCGCCGCCCTCATGGAGGCCGCCAAGAAGATGGGCTTCCGTTATCAGGCCCCCCCGGGCGTTAGCTGCCTGGTGGAGATGGATGACGAGCCCCCCCATGCTGCGGACGAGGATGCCATCGACACCGTGCTCACCTTCGCCAGCATGATGGGCTCCACCATCGTGGACGAGATACATTTCATGCGCAAACTGGTCATCGACGGCTCCAACACCTCCGGCTTCCAACGCACGGCCTTGGTGGCCATGGGAGGGGAGCTGCAGGTGAACGGGCGTCGCATCTCCATCCAGTCTATATGTTTGGAAGAGGACGCCGCCCGCAAGGTGGAGACCAAGGAAGGCGAGGTCACCTATCGCTTGGATCGTTTGGGGATACCCCTCATCGAGGTGGCCACCGGTCCGGACATCCGCTCCCCGGAGGAGGCCATGGAGGTCGCCCTCCGCATCGGTACCCTGCTGAGGGCCACCAAGAGGGTGAAGCGAGGCATCGGTACCATCCGTGAGGACCTGAACATCTCTGTCCCCGGTGGTGCCAGAATCGAGGTCAAGGGCGTGCAGGAGCTGCGTCTCCTGCCGTTGTACCTGGAGACCGAGATTGTGCGTCAGAACATGCTCATCGAGATCAAGGACATCCTTTTGTCCCGGGGCGTGAAGCCTCTGGAGCTCGACATATTGGAGGTCACGGATCTGTTCCGGGCCTCCAGCTCCAAGGTCGTGAAGTCCGCCCTGAAAGAGAAGGGCAAGGTCATGGCTGTTCGTCTGCCGGGATTCGCTGGCACCTTGAACGGAAACGATGGCCGTCTGCGTTTAGGGGCCGAGATGGCCCAAAGGGCGCGGGTGCATGGCGTGAAAGGGATATTCCATTCCGATGAGCTTCCCGCCTACGGCATAGAGACGGCCGAGGTGGAATCCCTGAGAACCCATCTGGCTCTGGGGGATGAAGATGCCTTCGCCATCTGCGCCGCCCCTGCATCCAAGGCCCGGGCGGCTCTGGAGGCGGTAATCGTGCGCGCCAATGAAGCCTTGCTAGGCGTCCCGGAGGAGACCCGGGACCCCATGCCGGACGGCACGTCCCGCTACTCCCGTCCCCTGCCGGGCGCCGCCCGCATGTACCCTGAAACGGATGTCCCGCCCATCCGCGTGGATGGGTCACGGCTAAAGAGGATCAAGGACAACCTTCCCGAGCTGCCGGAGGAGATAGCGCAGCGTCTGGTCCAGGAGCATGGCATCAACGCCCAGCAGGCACAGCAGATCGTGCGGCAGGGCTATGACGTCATCTTCGAACGCATCGCTCATGAGTTCGATCTGGCATCGGTTGCAGCCACGCTCTTCCTGAACACCTTCCCCGAGATGGAGAGGGACGGCATATCCGTGCAGGATCTGGACGAAGGCCTCATCATGGAATCCATGCAGCTGCTGAAGCAGGGACGTTTCGCCAAGGAGGCCTTGCCGTCCTTGTTCCGGGAGATCGTCAAGGGCTCAGGAGTCAACGAGGCCATCGAAACCCTGGGCCTCAGTGCCTTGGATCGGGATCAGGCGGTCGGCATCATCCGGTCCATGATAGCCGAGAGGGCAGATTTCGTGAAGGAGAAGGGCATGGCATCCATCGGCCCACTGATGGGTCCAGTGATGCAGGAGATGAGGGGGAAGCTGGATGGCAAAGAGGCCTCGGATCTGTTGAAGAATGAGATAGCCTCCTTCCTTGAAACCAATGGTTCCGACTAATGTTTGTAGATGATACTACGACCATACACAAGTGTTGAATCTGGAAGCCTTCAACTAGTGGATACGGATGAGATATGGAAAAGCGAACCATCATAGTTCCCGAGAAACATCCTGAGATAATTGAAAGGGCTTATCAGGGGAGGGAAGAGGAGGAGTGTAACCGTCTTCGGCATTACCCTTCCACATTCTTTATTATCGACCCTGAGGTTATGCAGAAAAGGTTCGGCTTCCAGTGATGAATCACAAGTTTTTTTCCTTTGATGAGAAGAGCGAGTTTGGAAGCCATGTTGGGGCGGCTCAAACGTTCAAGGCCATAGCAAGAGATTCCTAGATTTTGTAAACGTGTTCATTTTTTCCGAGAAATCGATAAGGATGGAATTGCAAATATCATCATATCGGGAGACGAACAGCTGGATGAGAAATGTTCTCGGATTTTCCGTTGTAAAACGAAAGCAGGAAATTACCGCTTATGGTGTCTACGGGAGAGAGGGAAAGGAGCTAAAGAGATCGGATGTTTTCTCTGAAAGTCTACCACGGTTTTCACGGGTCTTAGGGATTGACAAGCGTAATCAAGATGACACGGGGGACAAATCCGAGGAGCACATCACATTGTGCTAATTGACGCCACATATCGTAGATATGGTTATTAAGGAGCGGTTGTTAAAACCCAGAGATCCTAAGAACACGTAACTCCTCAAAGAACAAGGCCAGCCTTCCAATGACCTCTACATCATAGCAGGAAAGCAGCTCCTGCAAGGATCTCTGGTCCATCAATGAGGACACCACCACTATCATTCGGCCATTCTCTTCCAGGTGGTCCACAGCACCTTCCAACAGCCTATCAA
>JBFWLS010000112.1:0-4012 GCA_050251995.1 Candidatus Methanomethylophilaceae archaeon | reverse complement strand
CATGACATAATATGATTGCTAAAGATGGCACGTTGGCATGGTTATATTAGAGCCGAGACCGCTTCTCATCATGGAGACGAACATGAAAGTTTACAGTCCGGTCGACCTGCGGCAAGTGGGAGAGGTAGAGGAAACCCGGCCCGAGGATGTGGAGGGGATCGTCCAATCATGTCGGGATTCCCAGAAAGTATGGGTTTCCTTACCTAACGAGCAGAGGGTGGAATGCTTGCAGCGATTGACCCGACAGGTGGCTGAGAGGAGCGAGGAGATCGCCCACACCGTTCATCTCGAGACCGGGAAGCCCCGTTTGGAAGGTCTCAACACCGAGGCCATGGCTTCCGCTGCCTCTTGTCAGCACGCCGCCCTTTGGCGCAAGAGTTTCCGTGACGACAGAAAGGTGAACCAAGGCCATATGGGGACGATGTTGCGTTATCTAGGAAGGAGGTCCATTGTCAACTACCGTCCGTTGGGTGTCATTGGAGTTATTTCCCCTTTCAATTTCCCATTCAGCATACCATTCACGCAGACCGTTACCGCGGTGGCCGCCGGGAATGGAGTCGTGTTGAAACCATCCTCGGAAACGCCCTTGACCGGGATGCTCATAAGCCAGCTCTTCCAGGACGCAGGATTCCCGGAAGGCCTGGTCACTGTGATCTGCGGACCTGGCACCGGTGATGCTCTGGCCCGTTCCAGCGTGGACAAGGTGGTTTTCACGGGTAGCGGGGAGGTGGGCAGGAAAGTCATGCGCTCGGCATCCGACCGCCTCACGCCCAGCATCATGGAGTTAGGTGGCAAGGATGCCATGATAGTACTGCGGGATGCCGACCTTGACCGCACCTCCAGTGCTGCCGTCTGGGGAGCTTTCGTCAACTCCGGTCAGGTCTGCGTGGGAATCAAGCGAATATATGTCCAGGATGGCGTCATGGATGCTTTCCTGGATATGATGGTAAGGAAGACCAAAGAATTGAAGCAGGGTGACGGATGGCTAGATGCTGATGTGAGCCTGGGCCCTATGATCAACGAGAAAGCTGTGAAGGAGATGGAGAGACAGGTGAATAGGGCCTTGGAACAAGGTGGTCACATCCTTGTAGGCGGCAGCAGGAATCCCGACCTGCCCGGGCATTTCTTCCTGCCCACCATCGTGACTGGTTTGGCACAGGATGCGGACTTGATCAAGGAGGAGACTTTCGGCCCCATTGTGGCAATTCTGCCTTTCCATGATGAAGAGGAGGCATTGAAATTGGCAAACGACAGCCCCTTCGCACTATCTGGCTCCATATGGACACAAGACTTGCGGGAGGGCAGACGTCTGGCATCCCTGATGCGCTCCGGCACGGTGATGGTCAACAACGCCATCTATACCTACGGGCTTCCAGCCACACCTTGGGGTGGACGAGGGGAGAGCGGCTTCGGTCGCACCCATGGGGAATGGGGGTTCCTGGAGATGATGGATACCCATCACATCCACTTGGATGCGGGGAAGATGCCCCGGGACTTCTGGTGGTTCCCTTACGATGAAGAGAAAGGGCGGTCACAGATGTTCTTCATGCGTCTCTTCTTCCTGAAGGATAGGAGGGGTCTGTTCAAAGGGCTCATGGACATGAGGTCGATTATGAAACGACGTTCGTGACATCTTCGCAATACTCTGAATCTCGGCATATCGACTGAAGAGGGTGTATGTCACAGACACCAATCATCCGAGAGGGGCGAAAGCTGTCCGTCGGCGAGCAGGTTCGAAGATAAGCCTTTTATGTGTGATTGAGGTAGTGCGTCATTCAAGGAGAGGATCCCATCATAGAGAAGATACCCGTTGAAGACATCGTGCTCAAGGAAGGCATGAGCGTGGACGACCTGCTCCGTCAGATGAGCGCTTCCGGTGGCTTCACCGCTCAGAAGCTGGCAGATGCCGCAGATGTGGCAGAGAAGATGGTCCGACAAAAAGGCTGCATCCGTTTCCTGTCTTTCCCGGCCTGCATCATGGCCACCGGCACCCGGGGGGTCATCGTGGAGATGGTCAAGAGAGGCATGGTGGATGTCATCATGACCACCTGTGGAACCTTGGACCATGACCTGGCCAGGACATGGAAAGAGTACTACCACGGGGATTTCATGATGGATGATGCCAGATTACGGCATGAGGGCGTGAACCGGTTGGGCAATGTGCTGGTCCCTGACGAGTGTTATGGAACGGTCTTGGAGGAGAAGCTAGCCCCTATGTTCGAGGAGATCCTGAAAGGACGGGACTCCATATCCACCCATGAGCTCATCGATGAAGTGGGCTCTCGGATAGACGATGCCCGCAGCCTGCTCCATTGGTGCCACAAGATGAAGGTCCCGGTCTTCGTTCCTGGACCCACGGACGGGTCCTTCGGAAGCCAACTGTGGATGTACTATCAGAACCACCGTTCCTTCCGTATCGATCTCTTCAAGGATGAACAGGCCCTCTCCGACCTCACTTTCGATGCTGAGAACACTGGTGCCATCATCGTGGGCGGAGGCATATCCAAACACCACACCATCTGGTGGAACCAGTTCCGGGGAGGTCTGGACTTCGCGGTCTACCTGACCACGGCAGTGGAGTACGATGGGTCATTGTCCGGGGCACAGGTCCGAGAGGCCATCTCATGGGGCAAAGTGAAGGAGAACGCCGACCATGTCACCGTGGAGGGCGATGCCACCATATCCCTTCCCATGATAGTGGCCTCCTTGCTGCACAGACTGGAGGAATGAATTGAAGAAGATAGCGGTTCTGCCGGGGGACGGGATCGGCCCCGAGGTCATCGGATCGGCTTTGACCGTGCTCGATGCGGTGACCCATGACCTGGAGTTCCTCTATGGCGAGATCGGCCTCGAATGTCATTCCCGAACAGGAGAATACCTCCCCCGAGAAACTCTGGACATCATCGATGAGTCCGATGTTGTGTTGTTCGGAGCCATAACCACTCCGCTGGGGGACCCCAACTACCGCTCTCCCATCCTGCAACTCCGAAAGCAACTGGACCTCTATGCCAATGTCCGACCGCTGAGAAAGGTCCACCCGTCCTTGGGATTGGTAGACCTGGATGCCATCATTGTCCGGGAGAACACCGAAGGTATGTACACCCAGATCGAACGCCAAGACCCTGAAGGGGTGACTCTGGAGAGAAGGGTCAGTATCCGAGGGAGCCGGCGGATTGTACAGTTCGCCAGGGAATTGGCGGAGAAGAACTGTCGCAAGAGATTAACCTGCGTTCACAAAGCCAACGCCCTCAGGCGCTCAGATGGCCTGTTCCGAGAGATCTTCTTCGAGGAGATGATGGGTTCCAACCTCGAGGTGAAAGAGCTTCTGGTGGATGCTGCTGCTGCGGCCATGATCGACCGCTACAAAGAAATCGATGTCATTGTGACGTTGAACCTTTACGGAGACATTCTTTCCGATGAGGGGTCCGCCCTCACTGGAGGCCTTGGTTTATCGCCTTCGGCGAACATGAATACCGAGTTCGGCCTTTTCGAGCCTGTTCACGGATCTGCACCGGACATCGCTGGACGAGGAGTGGCAAACCCTATCGCAGCCATCCTTTCCGCCGCCATGATGCTGGACTTCCTTGAGATGAATACAGAAGCGGAGACCATCCGTTTGGCTGTGCATGATGCCATCGATAGGGGTGCCAAGACCCGGGACATGAAGGGGGATCACAGCACCCAGCAGTTCACGGACATGGTGGCTTCCCTTTGCCACCCGGTCTGATTGAATGAAGGCGGCTCTGTCGCCACCCCTTCTCTATTTCCAAAGCATCCCTACAACCTTGCGGTATCCTCTCCAAAGGGAATACATCCGACCAGAATCGGATGGTTCGTATCCAGAGGAACCGAATGTAATTCGAGGGCGATCTCAGGCCCTCCCGCACGGAATCGTGGTAGATCCGCAACTCCATGTACAGGACGACACCCCCCAGTAAAGCCATGAAGAAGACCTCCGGCCATGCCACGATGTTCCAGTAGCTGACTTGCACCCAATCCATGAACACATGGA
>JBFWLS010000111.1:0-4079 GCA_050251995.1 Candidatus Methanomethylophilaceae archaeon | reverse complement strand
ATATCTCGTCCAGACGTTTGATGGTGGCCTGGTCTTGGGGGGAGAAGTCGGAAAGCCCTACTGCTGCCGGTGGTATCTGCGGCACGGGCATGGCGGCTATCTCTTCTGCCAGTTCCTGGATCTCCTTCTTCTCCAGTTCGTCTACCTCCACGGAGTCCATCTGCATCTGGGTGCAGTAGACGTTGCTGAAGGGGAAGTCGATCTCGTCGCAGACCGCCATCATGTGGTGCTCGTAAGCGTTGGTGACGATGAAGGAGGGCATGAGGCTGTTGAGGTAGCGCATGGTCTTGGCAGCCCCCGGAACGAGATCCAGCCTCTCGCGGGAGAATCGGAGGATGGAGCTGTCCGTGGCGCCGTTGGCGCAAAGGAACGGCAGGATGAGCTTCAGGGTGTCCCCGGCCTTGTAGTTCTCTCGGTTGAACACGTACGACTGGATGTCGTCATAGCGGGAAATGACGCTGAACAGACGGTCGCCGTGGGGGATGAAATGCTCGCAGAGCTGGTAGGCGTTGTCGTTGTTGGTCACCAGTCCTCGACAGGTTCCAATGAACTGCTTGTTCTCGATGAGGCCTAGGTCTTCCAAGGGATTGAATTCCATGGTTCAGAACTCCTTCTCCGCCAGAGAGCGGTCGATGTCCGGGGAGAGATCGTACGGGCTGTCCAGTTGACTATCCCCGGCAAAAAGGGTTTGGTCTTGTATGCGCACCACTCCATCCGCGAAAAGCTTGATGGTATGCACGATGAGCGGCAGCTCGCGACGGAGGCCGTCAGCGCGAATCCTCTGGAAGAGAGGCTCATCCACCCCTTCCCGGTCCTTGATGCTCTCCAATCCCTCTGTCCGCAGCTTATTCCTGAAGGTGTCCCAGAGCTCGTCGTATCCCGGTCCTCGTAGAGGGAAACGACAGTAGGTCAAAGCCTCTCCCCGATCCCACTCCGGGGTGCAGAGGTGCATCATGGCCCCATGGGCCTCTGCATCGGTGGCCATGAGTTGCCATATAACCTCTTGCCAGGTCCCCTTGGGGCCGTCTGGGAGGGCAGGATGAAGGTTCATGAGATTGTAGGTGCTGCAGGTCTCGTCATCCACCCACAGCATGTAACCGGCCAGTATGCCCAGGTCGAAACCGTATGGCTGCAGGAGGCGCCGCATCTCTCGGCCGTACTCGTTCCGCCAGGCCTCTGGGTCGCTGTCCCAGAGGTCAGGACGGAACCGGCGCCAGGAGAGGGTGACCAAGGGGATGCCATAAGAATACACCAGACGGAAGAACTCCGCCCTCTGTTCCTTACGGGGGTTATGCTCCTCATCGTTGTCCCAGTTGCAGAACACAAAGGCCAGCTCCGCGTCCAGGGTGCCCTTGGATATATGTTCCATCACCGTCTGGAGGAGGTGGCGGGAACCGGCGCCTCTGCCTGTGGAGAACCAACCTAGTTTGATCATAGCCACCCTTCTGGAATTATAGTCATTCTACATTAAGATTGTATCCCAGGGCCTTCAAAGGTCGAAGATAACCGTGAGCTCCTTTCCAGATGGGTCCACTTGGAGCATATGATAGGTCACGGCCTTTATCTCCGTTCTCAGGGAATGTCGGGAGGGGTCCATCCTCTCTCCCCGCGCATGGCAGCGGACCTTCTCACCTTGGAAGACGACTTGGAATTCCTTGAAGAGCAGCATTTCCGCGTCATGGAGGTAGAGAAGTTCCGAGAGCAGGGCGTAGAGGCGTTGCTCATTATCCTCGCCGTCCACTTCTACCTCGAGTCCCAGCTCCGTTCCGACCTTGCTCAGGTCGGCCATCTGGTCGAACATGGCGTAGGCGGCGTCCTGGAAGCACTCCTCCAAGGTATCGGCCCGGCACCGTATCATCAGGTCGGCGGTGTGCTCCACCTTCTCATAGCCCATGACATGGTGTAGAATCAACATGCTTATCACCGTTTGCCCAGAGAGGCCACGTCATGGAAATGATTATAAGAAGCAAAACAGTGAGGTGAGCCATGCGACTCCTAATCATGGGTTGCGGTTTCATCGGAAGCACCATCGCCAAGGCTGCCGATGCCATGGATGAGGTGGACTCTATCCTCCTTTTGGACAGCAGCAGTGAGAAGGTCAACCAACTGGTGGGCGAACTTTCCAAGGCGGAGGCATCTGATGGTCTGGAGGCCGGGCTACGATCCTGCGACCTATTCATCGAGGCTGCCAGCCAGGCCGCCGCCCGCGCTACCCTCCCTCTGGCACTGGGACAGGGGAAGGACTGCATGGTCATGAGCGTGGGGACTTTCGTGGACGATGATTTCCGCCTGGGAATGTTCGCTCAGGCCAAGCGGACCGGGGCGCACGTCTACATCCCGTCTGGAGCCATCTGTGGTCTGGACGGGCTGCGCTCGGCCTCCATGTCCGATCTGGACGAGGTGGAGCTGATTACCATCAAAGGGCCGGACAGCATGGCTGGTGTGCCCTATCTCTTGGAGAAGGGAGTGGACGTGCACTCCTTCACCGCCGCCACCCTGGTTTTCCAGGGCACCGCCCGGGAGGCGGTGAGGGCCTTCCCCCGCAATGTCAACGTAGCTGCCACCGTAAGCCTTCTGGGGGTCGGCTTCGACCGTACAAATGTCAAGATCGTAGTGGACCCATCCACTCGATGCAACAGTCATGAGCTCATTGTCCGAGGGCGTTTTGGGGAGATGCACTGCCAGACCCGCAACCACCATTCGCCAGATAACCCTGCCACCAGTTATTTGGCGGGACTGTCCGCTGTCTCCGCCCTGCGTCGCATAGTGGCCAACGAGTGGACGGGGGTATAATGCATGGCCATGACACCCATGGAGAGGGCGATTCCATGAGGGATTCCCGTGCCAAGAAGGTCATGGGCCGGGCAGAAGGGGTGGACAGCCTGGTGATAATGAACGGCCAGGATCCGTATTTGGACCCCACCTATCGCTATCTCACCGATAACCAGTCAGGTCTCATGGAAGGGTGCCTGTTGACGGTATTCCCAGATGGGAGTATGGACTCCGTCGTCAGCCGCATGGAGGAGGGATCGGCTCGCCTAGGAGGGGGGAGGGTGCATGTTTATCAGAGCCAGAAAGAAAGAGAAGATCTTATCATGGATCTGTTGCAGGACTCCCGTCGCATCGGGATCAACAGCGGCTCACTCACCGTCCGCAGCGCCAACTACCTGCAGTCCCTGTTGCCGCAGGCTGAGTTGGTTGACGTCTCAGAAGCCATCTCCGCCACTCGGAGCATCAAGGATGAGCGGGAGATTGGACGTATACGCAGAGCCTGCCAGATAAGCTCCAGCGTGGCAGAGGAGATGCCCTCGTTCCTCCAGGATGGAGTGACGGAGAGGGAGGTGAAGGCCATGGTGGAAATGCGCCTGCAGGAGAAGGGGGGACACGGAAATGCCTTCGCCACAATCGTGGCCTTCGGCGAGAATAGCGCCGAGCCCCACCACTACCCATCGGACCGTGCGTTGCGTAAAGGCGATGTGGTCCTGACAGATTTCGGCTGCCGTTACGAAGGGTACTGCTCCGACCTCACCAGGACGGTGTTCTTCGGGAAACCGGACCGCCATCTGGCAAAAGCCTATGCCACGGTCTTGAAAGCCAAGAGGTCGGCCACGGCATCCATCCGTGCCGGGGTGGGAGCGATGGACGTGGACGGCATCGCCCGCGGCATAATCGACGAATCGGAGTTCCAGGGCCTTTTCACACATTCCTTCGGGCACGAGATCGGCATGAACGTGCACGAAGGCGGCTCCTTGGGCCAGCGGTCCTCCCTGGTTCTGAAAGAAGGCATGGTGGTGTCCGCCGAGCCCGGCATATACATCGATGGTCATGGAGGCATCAGGGTGGAGGACACCATCCTGGTTCTGGAAGACGGTTTCGAGCCCCTGACCGATTTCGATCAGAATCTCACGGTGGTATGATGGAGGACCTGTTCCGGGAAGCCTTGAAACGCATGCACGTAAGTGGTATCCTGTTCTGCGATGTGCATCATCAGAGGATAGGGGATCTGAACATCCGCACCCTGAACGGGTCGCTAAGGGAGCTCTCGGACAAATATATGGCCGGCATGTCCTTTCGCGCCC
>JBFWLS010000110.1:0-4086 GCA_050251995.1 Candidatus Methanomethylophilaceae archaeon | reverse complement strand
GCGACAACACCTTCCCTCTCATCGAGTACTACCGGAGGCAGGACAAACTGGTGGACATCGATGGCAAAGGAGAGATCAGGGCCATCTTCCAGAGCATCAGAGATGCTCTCTGAGCATCAAACCATTTCCAAAACCCCATCGTCCTCTTGCCTCGATGCCGCTTTGGCGAGGCTGATCTGTCGTCTTTCAGACATTGTTGTGGGTTCGAGCCCTCTTTTCTGGTTCAGATGCATGTCCAGAAGCCTTGGGCATAGCAAAATTTTAAATGGTTGATTTCTTACGGGGGTCTGATAGCCCCGTAGTGTAGTGGTCAATCATGCGGGACTCTGGATCCTGCGACGGCAGTTCGAATCTGCCCGGGGCTACCACCCTTCTTCTAGAGTTCATTGTAGTCCATCTTGCCGCTGGCAAGCTTCTGGAATGTCTCTGCCCCGTCTTCAGGACCACGGGCCAAGAGGGTGTCGCCCTCCTGCAGAACGCTGTTCTTGCCCGGACCGTAGATGTAGCGCCGACCCCGCTTGATGGCGATGACGAACATCCCACAACGGCTGGCTAGACGGATCTCGCCTAGGCTCTTGTTCACCATGCTGGACGCGGGGGATACCTCCGCCTTGTCCGTGACCACCTCAGAGTCCAACAGGCTCATGCTGATGACGGGATGCTGGGAGAAGCCGCGCATGACCACGTCGGCTATGGAGGCCGCCGACTCACCGATCTTTTCGATGGCCATCTTCAAGCGGAGCAATACCAAGGCCTTCACCAACACCTCCTTGGTAGGCTCCATGCCCAGGATGGATTCCTCAATCTCGTCCGCAATCTCCTCAATGCGTTTGTCCAGGAAGATGACTTCCTCTGCGATCTCGGTGTTGTTGAACAGAACAGAGGAATAGGCAAGGTCTATCATCAGCTCGGAGGTGTTCTTCAGTTCCAGGAGCTTGCGGTCCATCTCATCCATCCAAAGGCACCTCCTCAGGCTCCCAGGCCTCCTTGCCCGAGGTGTATTTTACCAGCTCCTGGAAACCATCCTCGGTGCCCCGGACAATCAAAGAGTCGTGGGCGCGCAGCTTGATATCTGGCTCCGGGTCGTATATCCATCCCTGCCTCCCCTTGATGGCGATGATGCGCATCCCGGTGTTGGAATCGATGGCCAACTCGCCTATGGTGTGGTTCACCATGTCTGAGTCCGCCGAGAGTTGCGTCATGCGTATCTTCTCCTCCGATTCCTTCAGGATGAAGGAGAGAAAGGGTCTCTGCTCCAAAGGGAACTCCTGCAGCCTCACCATGTCCGCGGCGGCATTGGCGATGTTCTCCGATGCATTGGCGATCTGCAGCAGACCAGAGAGCTGCATGGCATCGTCCTTGGTCCGGGCGGCCATCATGGCCTTGATACGGATGGCGTACTTGAGGTCATCCATCTCCTCCTCCAGGTCGCTGACCTCCTGGGCGATGTCCTCGCTGTCGAACATTAGGGCAGCGTAGGCTAGATCGACAATGACCTCGGAGATGTCCTTCATCTCCGTGAGGAGCTCCTTCAAGCTCATATCGATCTTGTTGAGGTTGATGTAGTCATCGGATTCGGGCATCAGAGAGAACCCCCAATATGGAGAGACGGAAACAAGAAAGGATTGCAGCCACGATGGTCCTCTTCAGACTCACAGTCAATGTTCACGGAAACTTCACCCTTTAACGGAGCCATTTGGCTGTGTCAGCTAGTTCAAAGGTGCTCTCGATATTTATCGTTTCTCCCAATCAACCATATATATCATCGCGTCTTAACTGAGCCGACAAACATGAGGTGAACACTTTATGCGGGAGATGAGGGCGGTCCGCTTCATTGGAGACAACAAGCAAGTCTTCACCATGGGCTTGGGTGCCACCATCATCTCCTCCCTGGTGGCCCTAACCGCCGGCCTTTTCCTCAGCTCTTTGTCCGATTACCTAACCCTCCTGCCCGGACTGATGATAGTGCTATACGCCGCCATAGGCATGCGGGGAACCATATTCGGAGCCATGGGCAGCCGTCTGGGCACTGCCATGCACATCGGGACCTTCGAGGTCTCATTCCGCAAGGGCTCCGTCCTGCGGGCAAACTTCGAGTCGTCCATCGTGCTATCGCTGTTCATGTCCTTGGCCATGGGCTTAGCCGCCAGAGGGCTCCTGCTCCTCATGGGGAACGACAGCATCACCCTTTCCCAGTTCGTCTTCATATCCATCGTGGGTGGGATGCTGGCGAGCTTCCTCCTCCTACTCTTGAATGTGCTCATGGCCCGGGAGGGCTTCAAGCGTGATTGGGACATCGACAATATCAGCTCGCCCCTGATGGCCGCCGCCGGCGACCTCATAACCCTGCCTATGATCTTCCTCGCTTCCTGGATGGTGCTGCACTCTCCTCTGTGGGCCATCGATACCGCCTTCGTGGTCCTCACCAGCATCACCATCCTGCTCTTCCTGCGCATACTGCTCCGGAAGAGCGAACGGAGGAGATTCGATGAGGCCCGGAGGATCGTGAAGTACTCCTCCCCTATCTTGCTGATATGTCTGGTCCCTGGCCTCACCGCGGGCCTGGTAATCGATAGCCAAGTGGAGACGCTCATTAGCTCCGCTGCTCTGCTGATACTCCTCCCGGCCTTCCTTAACGAGGGGAATGCCCTCAGCGGCATCCTGACCTCCCGCCTGTCATCCATGATACATATGGGAACCTTACAGCCGGACCCGGTGCCCAGCCGCATCGCAGGGGAGAATTTCCTGATCGTCTACACTCTGGCGGTGCCGGTCTTCCTGATACTGGGGATTTGCGCGCACTGGCTGGCGATGATCAGCGGGGCGACAACCCCTGGTCTGGCCACCATGCTGGGCATCTCCCTCGTGGCCGGTTTGATAGCCGTCACCATCCTGAACATACTATGTTACTACATCGCCGTGGGCGCCACCCGTTTGGACCTCAACCCTGATGATCACAGCATACCTCTAGCCACCTCTACCATGGACATGCTGGGCACTGTGGTTTTCGTGGCCATAGTCATCCTCTTCGCGGTCTGAAGTAACTTATACATCCTTTCGTTATTACCGAGATAGAGGAAGACCATGATTGACAGAGAGACTGTTCTCGCCAACCTGGAGAAGTACGACCTGGCTGCAGCCAAGATCGGTGTGGTGGCGTCCCACTCTGCCCTGGACACCTGCGATGGGGCGGTGTCGGAGGGCTTCCGCACCCTGGCGGTGTGCGAGAAGGGACGGGACAATACCTTCGCCCGCTATTTCCGTGCCTTACGGGATCCACAGGGAAACGCTTACCGGGGCGTGGTTGACGAAACAGTCATGTTGGATAAATTCCGCGACATCCTGCAGCCCACGATGCAGCAGGGACTGAAGGATGAGAACGTCCTCTTCATCCCCAACCGATCCTTCGTCTCCTACTGTGGTATCGATGCGGTGGAGAACGACTTCGATGTCCCTATGGTGGGAAGCCGCAACCTGCTTCGTTCTGAGGAGAGGGGGGACGAGCGTGACTACTACTGGATTTTGGAGAAGGCCGGCCTCCCCTACCCGAAGAAAGTGGAGAGACCGGAAGACATCGATGGCCTGACCATCATCAAGGTGCATCACAAGGTGAAGAAGCTGGAGAGGGGTTTCTTCACCGCCTGCAGCTACGAGCAGTTCCTGGAGAAGTCCCGCAACCTCATCGACCAAGGGGTGATCGAGGAGGACTTCCTGGCAGATGCGCGCATGGAGCAGTACATCATCGGTCCGGTCTTCAACCTGGACTTCTTCCGCTCACCCTTGGAGGAGAAGGGGGAGCAGGTCGAGCTCCTGGGGGTGGACTGGCGCTTCGAGAGCTCCTTGGACGGCTTCGCCCGCCTCCCTGCGCAGCAGCAGGTGGACCTGGAGAGGGACGGCATCCTGCCGGAGTACACGGTCTGCGGCCACAATTCCGCCACCCTGCGGGAATCCCTTCTGGACAAGGCCTTTGCGCTGGCAGAGAAGTATGTGAAGGCGGCGGAGAAGCACTATGCACCCGGGATTATCGGCCCCTTCTGCCTACAGACCTGCGTGGACAAGGACCTCAACTTCTACATATACGATGTG
>JBFWLS010000109.1:0-4096 GCA_050251995.1 Candidatus Methanomethylophilaceae archaeon | reverse complement strand
GGCCGCCGGGAGGCCGAAGCCCATAGTGCCTAACCCGCCAGAGGTGATGAAGCGCCGGTCGTCCTGGATGGTGAGATAGTGGGCGGCGAACATCTGGCACTGTCCCACCTCGGTGCAGACCACCCCGTCATCGGGAAGGAAATCGTCCAGCTCCTGGATGACCTTGCGGACGCTGATGGGGTTCTCCTGCACATCGATGTCACAGCTGCAACGGGAGACGGTGCGTCCGTTGCGGTCGGACCAGGTGCTGGAGCAGACCTTGATGGTGAGCAGCTCCGCCATGGCTTCCAAGGCCAGGCGGCAGTCGCCGTTGATGGCGATGTCCGCGGGGAGGTTCTTGCCCAGCTCCCCTTGGTCCACATCGATGTGGATGACCTTCATGGAGCAGGAGCAGGGGTCGCCCACGGTACGGTCGCTGAACCGGGCACCGACGGCCAGGAGGACATCACATTCGTCCAGGGCGATGTTGGCGGACATCTTGCCGTGCATGCCAGCCATGCCCAGGACCAAGGGGTGGTTCTCCGGCACGGAGCCCTTGCCCATGAGGGTGGTGGCGATGGGCATGGAGAGTGCCTCCGCCAGACGCAGTGCGGCGGCACCGGCGTGGGAAATGCGGGCGCCTCCGCCAAGGAGGATGAGCGGGCGCTCGGCGTTCATGAGCATCTTCACCGCCTCCGGCAGCCGGCGGGGATCCGGAGGGTGGGGCGACACGGGCTCGGACCTCAGACCCATGAAAGGGGCCTCGGTCTCGAAGACATCGCGCGGGATGTCCAGATGCACCGGCCCGGGCCTTCCGTCCATGGATATCCGCAGGGCGGAGCGGAGGTCCGACTCCAGGTTCTTGACGTCCGTGACCCGGAAGTTGTGCTTGGTTATGGGCATCATCAGGCTGAATATGTCCGCCTCCTGGAAACCGTCCGATCCCAGGACGTTTGTGGGGACCTGCCCGGTGAGGGCTATCACTGGGGACGAATCCAGATAGGCGGTGGTGATGCCGGTGACCAGGTTCGTTGCCCCTGCCCCCGATGTGGAGAGGCAGACCCCGGGGCTGCCCTTCATGCGGGCATAGCCGTCGGCCATGTGCGCCGCTCCCTGCTCATGTCTAGCCAGAATGTGCCTCATGTCGGAATGGAATATCTCATCGTACAGGGGCAGCGTTGCCGCTCCCGGTATGCCGAATATGACACCAATATCGTCCGAGCCCAAGACATCCAGAACTATCTTCGATCCTCTAATGGAAACAACCTCCAGAAATGATTGGACCGCCAAAGCTAGGCGATCCTACAGTACTAGGACAGCGATAACGCCGGATGAGAACAAATAATGCTCAGCGTCGCTGTTGTACATGGTGAGGAAAACCTCCGAACAAATATTTATAATATCTCATTGCAGAACCGGAGGGATCATGGTCCCGGCGTGATTCCTTAATTATCGCTGGCTTCGACTCATCATCCATGCAAGGCCCAGTATGTGACTGGCCCTACCCTTTCACCATGGTCGTGGACCCTATGCTCTTCACCTTGGCCATATACGCCATGGGTCTGGCCACCCTTGCCATCTTGGATGCTCCCTGGCAACGGCTTTCGCGGCTTTCAAACAGTCAATGGAGTTCCGTCTGATGCATAGCCATTGCGTGCATTGTTGCTACTATGATCGACTCTGTGCCTTTGGGTGGGGACGCTTGTGTTCCTCCCTGTTCTTCGAAAGAGGGGGTCCAGATGCTTTCGTGGGGTGACATGTCATGGAAACACATGATTCCTGACCTGATGATGACCGTTGTTCCCGTGATGGCAGGATATGGCCCTTGGATACCGATTTCCACTGGTTTGCCTGATATTGGTTATCTCTCTCCTGGCCCTCAGCGCCTTTGGCAACGGCCAGGTTAGGAGCGGAGGCGCTTGCCGCAACCGTCGCCATTGAAAGTTGAGATGCCCCACAGATATTCTTTTCGAGGGGAAATGACGGCTACCACGGGATTGAGATGGTGCTCAATCCTCCTCTGACAGGGTCGGGACGATGTGTTCGGGAATTCTAGAACATGGAGCCTCGCCAAACTTAGGGCACACTCGTGACGATAGGACTCGCCCAGCCACTCAACGCGAAGACGTGCTAATGCCAATCCGTTGGGCGAAGGCGGAACGTCATCGTGAGAAGGGAGAAGATTAAAATCCGATAGGGCATGCAGTGTGTCGGAGCTGCCTTTATGTCCCGGGTGCTTATCGTTTCCGAGTTCTATCCCCCTCACATAGGGGGAGTGGAGAGGTTCGTGCACGTACTCTCCCGCGGCCTGGACGAAAGAGGCCACCATTGCACCGTGCTCTGCACCGGGGATCAGGACGAAGATGATCGTTTGGACGGGGTCCGTGTCATCCGCTTGGCCAATCGCCCGGTGGAATTCCATGGTCTGAACCTCCGCTTTGCGGCACGGCTGAAGGGGCTCCTTGACGGGTACGACCTGGTGCACATCAACTCCTTCTATCCTTTGCTTTCCGACACCGCCGCCCGCGCCTGTCGGCGTCGAGGCGTCCCCTATGTGTTCTCACCACATTACCATGGCCAAGGACACTCACCTTCGGGTCGTGTTCTGTTCCGATTGTACTCCCCCTTCACCCGCCCCATGTTCCAGCACGCTGCCGCCGTGCTTTGCTGCTCGGAGTTCGAGCGCTCACTGGTACATAGGGACTTCGGCCCGGACATCCGCACCACGGTGATACCTCATGGCACGCCCTACTGCTACCTGGAGCCCCGTTCCCGTAACGGCCGTCTGCTCTTCGTGGGGCGTATGGAGGCCTATAAAGGCCCGCAGAGAGTCCTGGCCATATCCAAGGAGCTCCATGCCAGGGGCCGGGACGTGGGATTGGACCTAGTGGGGGACGGCCCATTGCGACGGGAGCTTGAGGACGAAGTGCGGGCGTCAGGCCTCCAAGACCAGGTGTCATTCCACTCTGGATTGGCGGAGGATGAGCTTCTCCGCCTCATGCGAGAAGCCTCCCTGCTGGTTCTGCTATCCGATGCCGAGGCCTATGGTCTGGTGGTCTCGGAGGCCCTGAGCAACGGCACGCCCTGCCTGGTCTCCGACCGCATGGCGCTGGCGGAGTTCCAGGACGAGAAGGGGTGCTTCGTGTACCACGGTCCCTACGAAAGCTCCGCCCTGGCCGATTTGACCGAGAGGATATTGGATTCCGAAGTTGAGGTGGGTCCTCCCGGGGACAAGATACCCAGCACAGAACGCATGGTGGATATGATAGAGTCCCTGTACTCATCCATAATTCCTTGAACTGCCCTGCGTCAGAGCGAGAAACGGTTATTACTGCGTAAACTCTCTACCTTCCCGTGATAGAGATCCTGTCCATCATCCTGGCGCTTCTGGCTCTGCTGCTTCTCCCCGGTCTGGTCCTATCCTTCGCAATCTACCTACCCGGGGAGAGGATACTGGGGCCGGAAGAGCTTGACCAGGGGGTGGGCCGCCTGTTGCTCTCCGTGGGCCTCTCGCTGATGCTGGTGCCGGGAAGCACATACCTCCTCAATTACTTCCTGGTGATGGGATCGGACCAAGGCAGCCTCAACTTGGTTCTGGTCATGAGCCTGCTCATCGGATGCACGGCTATGACCCTTCGTTTGGCCGCCCGGGCGCTCACCAGTCGATGATCAGACGGTAGACACGCAGGATCTGCCCTTCACCGGAATAGAGGAGCTCGTACCAAGCCGAGGCGTCGTAGTCCTCCATGGAGATCGTCCCTCCCCCCGGCAAGGGCGTGTACAGGTCCCATGCGGCGATGATGACGATGATGTTCTTGCCTTGCAGGCCAGGGTAGTGATGGGCGAAATCCGTGGCCACCTCCCATTGCATGGGCGACTGCAAGAGGAAGTTCTCTGTGAGCTCCGTCGACAGGGTGTTGGCGTTGGAGGGGAATCCTTTCTGAGTGAGGCTCACGGACACGCGGTCGTCGGAGACCACGAAGTCCGTGTCCGGATCCAGGCCCACCTGGTACCATTGCACGAACTCGTCATCGGTCACATATGGTTCGGCGTTCACCACATAATACAAGCTGGCACCGCTGCTGACCAGGAACATGGCCACCAGCAGCGTCAATGC
>JBFWLS010000108.1:0-4098 GCA_050251995.1 Candidatus Methanomethylophilaceae archaeon | reverse complement strand
GCCTGATGGCCGACCTGGCCAAGATGTCCTACCACATCTGCGCCAGTCCCAACACGCCGGTGCAGCATGGCGTCCTGGCGGCACTGCCGACCTTGGATGCGTATCTGGATGGTATTCGGGCGGTGTTCGAGGGACGCCGTCGTCTTATGACCGAGCTCATAAACGAGGTGCCCGGTTTCCACATGGAGGTTCCAAAGGGCGCCTTTTACGCCTTCCCGTCCTATGATCAGGACATCAAGTCCGAGGACTTGGGGATGGAGCTGGTGAAGGCAGGTATGGTATGCACTCCGGGCACGGTGTTCGGAAAGGCTGGTGAGAACCACCTGCGCTTTTCTTATGCTACCTCGGAGGATATGATAAAGAAGGGGATGGCCATCCTGGACCGCGTGGTAAGAGAATTATAATGAAGGAAGGTGAGTGAAATGACAGATCAAGGAGAAACCGTAAACGATTTGTTCGGACAAGAGGAGAACATAGAGCTGGAGCAGCAGATATGGGGGAAGAACCCCCGGCGCTCGCAGGCCCTGAAGAGCCTCTGGTTCGACCTCATGTGCCAATCAATCGACGAGGAGGACAAGCCACCTGAGGCCAAGAGAGAACTGCTCTTCCTCATGACCGCCAACAACGTCATGGACATGATGATGGAGTCCGTGCCGGATGACCTGGCGCTGGAGATAACCTATTGTTTCGACAGCATGATCGGCATGTCCCTGGTCAACAAGCGCTTCGATGTGGATCTGGTGGATGCCAACTTTGAAGTCCTGAAGAAGTTGAAACGGGAGGACTACGGTACGGACGAAGAGTTCGAGGCCGCCGTCCGGGACATGGACCACCGCTGGTGGACCGTTGGCAAGCAGCTTCTGGGGGGGCGCTCGCCCAACGATGCCATATCCGAGGAGCTGGGCAAGTTCGGTCTGAATAAATGAGCGTCCGTCCCGGAACGGCAGGGTGTAGGCCATGAGCATGTCCAAGGCAAGCGTCTCCGCCCCAGGCAAGGTCGTCCTCCTGGGGGAGCATTCCGTGGTCTTCGGCCGTCCGGCCGTGGCTTTGGCCATCGACCGGCGCATACAATGCCATGTGGCTCCCTCAGACGTCCTACGCATCAACGGTTCCGTGCCGGACATGGCCCGGCACCCGCATATCGCCCACGCCCTGGCCACCCGGTGGTCCGGCGGCCCTCTGGACATCCATGTGCACAGCGGTCTGCCCTCCAGCTCTGGCTTGGGGTCGTCCGCCGCCCTTAGCGTGGCCTTCGCAGGGGCGCTGCAGGCTCTTGAAGGGCATCTGGACCAGGAGGAGGCCGCCCGGGCAGGCTTCGACATGGAGTTCAACGCCCAAGGGCGGGCCAGTCCCATGGACACCTCCGTCAGCGCCCACGGCGGCGGGGTGATGATAAGGAGCACGGAGGAGGAGGGACATCTCTGGAGCATTGAGAGGGAGGGGAAGCGATGGTGCATCCACGACCTGCCGGTGCCCCGGCTCTCCCTGGTCATCGGCTACACGGGCGTCAACGCCCCCACTGGGCCATTGTTGCGCAAGGTGCGCGCCTACTACGACAAGAGCGGCTTCGCCCGTGAGATCGTGGACGACATGGAGTCCATAGCCTTGGAGGGGGAGGAGGCTCTCCGTGGGGGGGACTTGGAGCGTCTGGGACGCCTCATGACCCGGAACCACAAGATGCTCTCCATACTGGGGGTGTCCACGGACCAATTGAACAAACTGGTGGATGCCAGCCTACCTTATTCCTATGGGGCCAAACTCACCGGTGCCGGGGGCGGGGGCAGCATGTTGGCCCTCACCGACAGGCCGGAGAAGGTCTGTGAGGCTATAAGCCGGCGCGGGGGCAAACCCTACAGAGTGGTCACAGGGGTGCCAGGGTTGCAAGAGGAGACACAGGTCTGACCCGCCTCGATGTAATAGTTATGAAGAAGGGGTTTGCGTTCAGACCAGGTCTTCCAGTTCCCCCAGCAGGTCTGGGTACTTCTCCTTGATGACCTTCAGAAGGTTGGAGACATTGACCTCCTTGATGTCGGAGTCGTTGATGGCCAGCACTACGTCGTCCAAGACTTTGTCGTCCAGGGTGGCGAACTTCTCCTTGGCGATCCAGTTGCGGAAGAGCATGTCCTCTATGCGGTCGCGCCACAGGTTCTCGTAGGCCTGCAGAGCCTCTTGGCTGAAGTCGTCCTTCTTGGCGCAGTCAACCAGTACCTGGCCGGCATACATCCCAGAATAGCAGGCATGCGCTATCCCACCACCGGTGATGGGGTCGATGAGCCTGGCGGCGTCGCCCACGGCGATGAAGTTGTCCAGCACGGTCTGGTCTAATCCTGGGCAGGTGGAGACCCCTCCAGCTACGATCTCCAGGATTTGCCCGTCCTTCAAACGGGGGTCCTCGGTCACGAATTTGTCCAGATAGTACTTGGCATCGGCGCCCTTCTTGCACTTGGTACCCTGCACGCCGATGCCCACGTTGGCCAGCCCCCTGCCTTTGGGGAATATCCACAGGTAGCCGCCAGGGGCGGCCGATCCCAGGACGAACTCGCAGTAGTTGGGTTCCACATCGATGTTGGTCATGCGGTACTGCAGGCAACTGTCCATGTCTTTGAGGTCGATGCTGGTGTCCAGGCCGGCCCAGCGCGCCACCTGGGACTCGAACCCGTCCGCGGCCACTACGCAACGGGCGCGGATCTCCAGAGGCTCGCCCATGTGATTGGCGGTGACCCCCACCAGTTTCTCCCCTTCCCGGATGACACCCGTGCAGCCGGTGCGCATCATTATGGCGGCGCCAGCCTCCGCGGCCATCTCCGCCAAGGTCTTGTCGAAGAGGTGCCTTTCCAGGACATAGCCCACCTCATTCCCGGCGCGGCTCTCGTCCAGCTTGAAACGATGACCGCTAGGGGAGACGATGATGGCCCCGTCCATCTCCGCGGAGACCCACTTGGGGTCGGGCTCGATGCCCATTTCCTTCAGCCACTTCTTGGACACCCCCTCGGCGCAACGCAGCGGGGCGCCGATTTCGGCCTTCTTCTCCAAGAGGATGACGGACAGGCCGCCCTCGGCGGCACACTTGGCGGCCATGGAGCCTCCAGGTCCCGCGCCCACAACCACGACGTCGCATTGGAGCTTCTGCATCAATTCACCTCCAGGGCGAGGGCACCCACAGGGCAGACCTTCACGCAGTGGCCGCAGCGGTTGCATAGATCGTTGAACTGCAGGACGTAGTCATTCAGATAGATGGCGTTCTGTTTGCAGGAGCCGACACAGCATCCGCAATGCAGACATTTCTCGTATGCGACAATCATGTGTTGTTCACCTCAGCAATGTTCGTCCCCGTGCCTCTGCTTCCACTCCTCCAGAGGTATGGAGAACTTCTTCTCCACCACCTCACGGTAGTTGGGTCCACCGTTGTAGGCACAGAAGGGTATGACCTTCATGTCCGGGGTGGCATAGTGCACGGCACAGCGCTTCACCCTCTCCACGTCGTAGTTGTAATTGTCCTGGAAGTGCATCCCGCCCACGAACATCATCTTCCATGCGAAGTCTGCCAGCGACGTCTTGCTCTTGTCGCTCATGACGCCCTCCAGGACCTTCATGAACCTCTTCACGTTCATGTTCTCCGGGACCTGGTCTTCGTTTATACAGGCCCGGAGCAGCTTCACGGCTTTGTATTTGTACCAGAATTTAAAACGCGACTTGCGGGCCTTGAAGGAAAGCTCGTACAGACCCTTGGAGAAGCGGTCGGCATCGATGAAGCGAGGCACTGGAGTGACAGTGCCTTTCTCATCCTTGAAAAGGTATGTGGCGATGCCGCAGTGGGGGTGGGTGGTCAAGGTGACTTTGTTCTCATCCAGGATAGCGGAGACGAACTTGGATATCGGAGCCACTACCGGGACCGGGTACCAGTCGTCCCGGCTGGCATAGCCGGTCTGGACATCCAGGTCCTTGACGAGGTCCGTCAGGGTGTAGCGGTTCTTCACTCTCTCTTGGTTGTCGATGCGGCCGGTGAACGCCACCGGTTGGTAGTTCACCCCTCTGACCACATCGGCATTGTCGAAGGCGAACTTCAGTATATCGCCCACCTGATGGTCGTTTACCCCT
>JBFWLS010000107.1:0-4108 GCA_050251995.1 Candidatus Methanomethylophilaceae archaeon | reverse complement strand
CGTGTCCGATGAGGAGGAGAGCGACTACATCCAGCTGATGCGCGAGGGCTACGGCCTCTACGTGGACACCTTCCGGGCCATGGCCAAGGAGGAGCTGGGTAAGAAGTACAACGACCAGCGCTTCCTGCGTTGGTGGACTGAGCACCCGGAGCACATCACATTCGAGGAGTGGCTGGCCAAGGAGGAAGCCTCCCGCAAGGAGCAGACATTCAAGTGCCCTAGCTGTGGCACGATGAACGTCAAGGGCGCCAAGCAGTGCATCCGTTGCAACCGTAGTTTCGTCCGTCCTACAGGCTCCATATTGGAAGACGAGCCGAAGCCGGCCGCGCCAGTGCGCCGAGTGGTGCGCAAGCGCAAGGTCCCTTCCACGCCTTCAGAGCCTCAGGAAGAACCTTCTGAGAAGGAAGGAGAGGAGCCGGTGATGAAGAAGCGCACCGTGCTGCGCAAGAAGGACGAGGGCAAGGAAGAGGAGGACAGCGACGAGGCCCGGAAGGAAGGGGAGTGAGCGTTCAATCCGCTGGCGGCGATCCCTCTTCCTGCAGAGCGGCCTCCACGCGTAGGGACTTCAGCTTCTCCCGTACCTCCTTTATGACCGTCTGAGGGTCACGGTAGTAGGCGGAGACGATCTTGGCTACACGACGGAAGTTGTCCACGCCGCTGAGGTTCATGAATTCCAGGATTTCCATGCGTCGCTTCACCTCCCTCTCCATCTCCCGCGGGGACCAGTTGCGTATGGCCCTGGCTTTCTCGAAGATGTAGGAATGGCCGGAGTAGTTGAAGCTGTCATCGGCGGGATTCCAGGTGAAGACGGTGTTGGTGATGAGTTCCCCGGAGTCCGGGTCTATGCCAACGATCTCCGTTAGGGATTTCACTCGCCGTGTCATCTTTGCACCCACCCGCACCTGGCCCTGCAGCATGATCACGTCCAATGAGGTCAGCAGGGCGCGGGGGAGGTTGATGGGCTCGTTCTCCATGCGGTGCACCATGGACGGCACGTCCTCAGCATGGAAGGTGGAGTATGAGGGATGGCCGGTGGCCATGGCTTGGAAGACCACATAGGCCTCGGCGCCACGGACCTCGCCCACCATCATGTATTGCGGCCGTTGCCTCAGGGCGGCCTTGAGCAGGGCGAACATGTCCACCTCACCCCCCATGTCCCCGCCGAAGGCCTGACGGGTGACGCTGGGGATCCAGTTCTCATGCGGCAGGTTCAGCTCCCGCGTGTCTTCGATGGAGACGATCTTCATCTGTGGCGGTATGAACAGCAGGGAGGCGTTCAAGGTGGTGGTCTTGCCGCTGGCGGTGCCACCGCAGACCATGATGGAGTTCCCGAACTCGATGCATATCCATACGTAGGCCATCATCTCCGTGGACATGGTCTTGAACCGGATCATGTCCACGGGCGTGAAAGGGTTCTCTCGGAAGCGGCGTATGGTGAAGGACGACCCTCGTTTGGTGACGTACTTGCTGAGGGTGGCGTTGAGACGGGAACCCTCTGGCATGGTGGCATCCAGCATGGGGCTGGCCACAGAGATGTGCTTGCCGCAGCGCTGCGCCAGCCAGGTTACGAAGCGGTCCAGCTCCGCCTCGTTCTCGAAGCGGATGTTGGAGCGGATGGAGCCGAAGCGGCGATGATAGATGTACAGGGGGATGTCCACGCCATCGCAGGAGCAGTCCTCCACATCCGGGTCCCGCATCATTACGTCTATGGCCCCATAGCCCACGAAGTCGCGTTGGATGTAATAGATGATACGCTGCAACGACTTTTCGTTCAGGTCGATCTCCATCTCCTTGAGGATGATGTTGGTGGCCTCTTCCAGTATGTTCAAGCGGTCCTCGTCCGTGACCTCCAGGTCGGCTTGGTTCAGAGTGGTGGTGAGGGCCTTCTTCAAGATCTCCAGCAGGGCGGACTCGTCCTCGGAGATGTTCGGCTCGATGACCTCGTACAGGTACTCGCCCAGATCCCGGTCGTAGTTGATGCGCACGTAGGTGTAACCCTCCCGCACGGTGTTCATCTCCACCTCTTGCACCAGGGGGTTGGTGATGTGGGGGATGCGGGTGATCTCCCGATCCTCGTGGATGGTCACCGGGACCTTGATGCGCACCGGTTTGTCCATGAGGTTCACCAGCACGGAACCGTACTTGGATGAGAAGGAGGCGCGGGTCTTGGCGCCCACCTCGCTGGTGTTCTTCTTGGACCAGGGGAGCTCCAGCTCAGGCACCTCCCAGGATGCGCAAGGCCAGGACGCCGCTGAGGAGCATGATGAAGGAGTGCCGCATACCATTGGATAGCGAGCCGTCCGCCAGCACTCCAGCCATGAGGCCATCGCCCACGGCGTGCACGATGACCGAGAGGACGAAGATGACCTGGATCTGGGCGATGACAGCCACGTTGATCATGGATATCCCGGCGCCCTCGATGTCGGTGTTCATCATGCTGGGCAGGAAAACGCTGTTCATGATGAAGATGGTGGCGATGAACACGAAGTAGGCGATGTAGATGACGATCATGTAGGTAGCCATCTCCATCTTCCTCTCGTCCTCGGAAAGCTGCACCTCGCGGGCATCGTGGGCCACCATGGACAGCACGTCCGCCACGTTCCCGCCGGCATCGTTGGCCTTTATGATGATGGCGATCATCCTCTGCACCAACGGGGTTTCCACCCGGTCCACAAAGAGCTGTAGGGCGTCGGTGACGGAAACCCCCCACTCGATCTGGGCTGCCATACGTTTAATCTCCGGCGTCAGCTTCCCATACTTTCCGTGGGAGGCGATGTGGATGGCATCCGCCAAGGTCATGCCGAACCTCCCTGCCTCCGCCACGTCACGGAGGAAGTCGGGAAGGCGCTTCTCGATGTCCTTCTTCTTCTTTATCTGGATGGAGTTGTAGAACCCGTAAGGCCCGGTGGCTACGGCCAGAGCGATGGCCAGGAGGTCGTACCATTGCAGGGGGTCGGCATTGAAGCTGCCCAGGGCTGCCAGGGCGGCGATGGCCATGATGACCATGGCCAGAGACAGACACACGATGAGCAGCAGAAGACTCGTGTTCAGCTTCCTCTTCTGCTTCAGCAAGGACAGCTGCAGGACGGATGGATTCTTGGATTCTCTATGCAACTCCATGGAATCACACCCTGCTCTCCTCGGTCATGTTCCATACGAAGAACACGAAGGCCGCCTGTGACAAAGGCACTATCGCCCCCACTATGATATAGAGCATGGTCACGGCGTAGTCGGCGGAGCCAGAGCCCACGATGGTCATGACCGCCATGATTACCACCAGGAACAGGGGGAAGGCCACCACCACGGTGACGTATGTCTCGGCCATCAGGCCCAGGGTCTCCAGCATGGAGGCGTTCTGCAATCGGGACTCCCTCTCGAAGAGGTCCGCCTTCTGCAGGAAGTAGGGTTTCAACCGCCCTCCGGAGGTGGAGGTGGTGACCACTCCCTGCAGGAAGTCCTGGAACTTCATGGACGGGGTGCGGCTGGCGGCGCGGGATACAGCGGTTAGGATGTCAATGCCCAGTAGCTCTGTGTCCCGGGTGATCCACTCCGCCTCCCGCTTTATCTCACCGTAGATCTCCTGTCTGGCCAGTTCCTTGAAGATGATATCAACGTTCACATTGGCCGAAGCCAGGGCGGAGATGAAGCTCATCGCCGGACCGATGCGCTTGTCGATGTCCCGGGCCCGGGCGGTGGCGTTGGAACCTGGCAGGGCGTTCAGCACCACGTAGATAATCATGGGCATGAGGAAGGCCACCATCACCGGTACCAGCATGGATATCATGACTGGCAGGCCCATCGTGCCCAGGAAGAGGTACAGGAACAACGCCACCACGATGGACGCCACCGCGCCTAGCAATGTGGTCATCCATACGTAGGCCTTGTACTCCTCCGCCCTTACAGACATATGCGCTTGCAGGAGCACATCCTCCAGCTTGGGGTCTGGCTCCCCTTTCATGACCTGCTTGCCGAAGACCTTCCAGCAGAACGCCTGATAGGTGCTGAGCTTGATGTAGTCCGGCTTCAGACCCTTCTGTAGACGCACCAACCGGGGCGGCAGCTTCTCCTCCTCGCTCTCGGAGCGTTTGGTCTTGGAGTAGCCCTTCTC
>JBFWLS010000106.1:0-4125 GCA_050251995.1 Candidatus Methanomethylophilaceae archaeon | reverse complement strand
CGTGGTCGCGGAAACCGGCCCCAGGAACAGCAACACCCATGCCACCCAGCGGGTCTGCGCTCTCTGCTTGGTGTTCATGCCTCCCTCTCCGGTCATATGGGCCAACACATTAATGACGCTGTCGGCACAGTGGATAAGCTAATCAATGACCATTGCCATCCGTCAGCATGCGCAGATGCCCTCAGTGCGGTAGCTCCGTGCCGGACAACAGCCTGACCTGTCCGCAGTGCTTCACCCCCCTCCCCCGGGAGGCCGAGGTTATCGATGGGTCCGGTGCGTGGCATGGTGCCAAGAGTGGATCCAAGAACGGCAACGTGGCCATGCTCCTGGCCATCTTGCCAGGGATCTTCGGCATATGGGGGTTGGGCCATTTATACCTGGGCGAGAGCCAGCGGGGCCTGAAGTTCTTGGCCGTGGGGCTACTGTTGACCATATCCATGCTCATCCTGGCCTCCGCTGCCTATCTGGTTTTCACCGTGGTCTGCCTGGTCTTCCTGGCACTGGTCTGGCTAGCCCTTTACGCCTACCACGCCTTCGAGACCCTGGCCCTCGTCGCCATGAAGGGCGCCACCCCTCCGCATCTTCCTTGGCGGGAACGAGTATAGGTCAATTATCATTATTATCAATATTATCGGATTGGACCATGATGGATAATGATTAATAATTAGGAAATCGAATTATGTGCATGGCAAGAGATAACAATGCCAAAAGACCGTTGCTCATATCGATCATCGGTTACCTATACGTGCTTGGGGCTCTGCTTTTCCTCCTGGCAGGAATCATGTTCGCTTTGGGTATGGGGGATGGAACCTTCGTCCTGGAAGGCACGCCGATGGACATCAGCGGATACCAGACCTTCGCCGGTGGATCCATGGTCGTGACGGCTATAGTGTTCTTCTTGGTCGCTAAGGCCTTCCTGGACGGCTGGACCATCGCATGGTACCTGGGCGTCATTCTGCAGGCCCTCGGGCTCGTCGCCGGCATCATCATGTTCCCCATCGGACTGGTGTCCACGGTGATATGCGCCATAGTTCTCTACTACCTGTTCCGCCCTGACGTCAAAGCGTTCTTCAATGTCTGAAAGCCAGATGCCCGGCAAGGCGATGAAAACCCTCTTCCCACTTCTTTTCGATATCAGTAGCGACCCGCCCGGCGCAGTTCCAGAAGGATCGTGCTGGCTCGAAGGGCGTCATCCAGAGCGCGGTGGCCCTCGTCCACTTGTGCCGGGTCGTTAGGGAACATGGCCTCGTAGGTCAGCACCAATATGTTCCCACCATCCCGGAGCTGGAAAGGGATGCGGCAGGCCTCGGCGGAGCGGAGGTTGATAGACGGCGCGATGCTGACCTCCCCGGTTAGGTCCCAAGGTTCGTAGAGCAGGTGTCCGAAGAAGTCGCTCTTGACGTTGAAGGACGTCACCACCTGTCCGTGCAGGATGCCTTTCACCTCCTGCGCCACCTTCCCGACCTCCCGCCCCTCGCCCAGCTCCTCCTGGCCCAGGCCATGGTGCTCCATGACGTAGCGGCGCCTCTCGTCCGTCCAACGGTCACCGGGTATCAGAATGGTGGAGGAGTAGACGCTCTCGATGTCCATTTGATCGGTGTCCACCCCGCAGACGGCCACCTCCACGACCTCGTCCTGGGGATAGCCCCTCTCACCAGTGGTGGCCAGGGATATCACGTACATGTCGTGGTTCATTAACACTGCATGTCCATCTCCTCCTAAATATTTACTGCCCGTCCATGCCAGTCTTTTTTCGGGACCCTCCCCTCAAGCGTTTTATAATCACAACCGGTTTGAGATGGGGATTCCATGCGCAGGGCGAAGAGCATCCGACAGATCTATCATGAGGTCGAAGACTACGACCTCGTACTCACCAACGACGCTCCTCTCGCCACCGCCCTAAACGCTATGCTGGACAGACCCCATCTGGGTTCCTGGGCCATTACCCCGCAGCAATTGGCCCGACGAGAGAGCGTCCGAATAATCGGCTGCCCCGTCTGGGATGATTTACGCATCGTGAAACGATTGGCCGAGGACAACGGTTATGACTTGAAATTCGTGCATGGCGAGCTGGAAGGGCTTCGACGTATGCGCCGTCACACCGCCCGCATGGACGAGTTCATCCATGGCTCCTCCACCCAGCGGATCTGGCGGACCTACATCCAACTGCCTTGTCTCGAGAGGGCCATGGTCAGCTTCGACCCTTCTTACTACGCGGGCAGAAGGGTGGCGGTGGTGGGCCTGGACAGCTTCAACGACCTGGACAAAAACCTGCTTCCGCCACCGGACCGCTTCCAGGAGATCGAACCATTCCTTCCGGAGGAGTACCAAATACCTGAGATCCTGGAGATGGGCAACGATAGAGACCTGGCCCGGCATGTCGTGGACCTCATCGATGCCGATAACATGGATGACACGGCCATCGTGCTCAACACTCAGGAACCCATCTCAGACGCCGTTCGTTCCGCCCATTACCGAAAGGGCATTCCATTCATCAACAGCATGGAGATAAGGGACCTCCCAGGACTCAGGGACCTCCTAGAGTTCCTGGAATTGACCCTCCCCAACCGGCGCCCGAGGATGTGGGAGCTGCGGCCTCTGCTGAGGCGCATGGGTCACTTCCTTTCGGAAAAATATGACAACCAATCGCTGGCGCTTTGGGCCAAGAGCGCGGAAGGGGATCTTCTAGCATTGGCGGAGATGATGGAGAAACCGGGATCCGGCAGCTTTGGAACCTTCCTGCAGATGCTGGTGCCGGAGATGGAGAGATGGCCCATCTCCACGTTCATGAAGAGATTGGGACTCTTGGAGACCCCCGTGGACCGGGATTCCTTGGACACCCTCCGCTACGCTTTGGACCATATCGATGCTGGGGAGTTGGACATCATGGTGCCGGAGGATGAGAAGCAGGGCGTGGTGTTGATCGACTGCAAGAACTCCGCCTATGTGGATCGAGCCATTGTATTCTACCTGGGGATGGGCACGGACTGGTCCTCCTCGAGTTCGAGAGAGGATTACATTGATACCGAGGCTGAGACGGAGAAGGAGTCCCTGCGTTTCCAGATATTGATGCAGCAGGGCGGTACCCGCATGTACATCGTGAAATCCAGTCACCGTGGGAAGAAGGTCACCCCCTGTCTGATGTTCAACCATGTACAAGGAGAGGGTACCTTGCTCCAATCCTTCCAGGACCTCTGTCCAGATGGTTATCGTATGGTTTCTTGGCTAACCGATGCCCCCCCTAAGAGCTGCCCAGTCCTCTCCATTCCTGAGGATCCTCCCGAGATGCGATTCTACCCCTCCAGCTTGAACCAGGTCTTGAAATGCCCCAAGGCCTACATGTTCTCCACCATCACATCGGCACCGGAGGATAGCAAGAAGACCTTCGGGACTCTGTTGCACAGCTTCGCCCAGTTCTACGTGTCCTATCCCAAGATGCTCGAGGAGAACGGACTGGATCATTACCTCCAGCTGTTCATGGAGCTTTACCGCCCCCTGGTGAACGAGAACCAGGAGGACCTGGAGGCCAGCAAGGCCAGCTTGGCCATGCAGCGTGTCATTGATTTCATCGACTCCCATCCCACCCGGGATGCCGCCCTGGTGGATTGGGACGAGGTGGCTCCTTCCCATGGAGAGGCCAACGGGCCCCGGAGAACGGTGAACCCTTTCTTTGCACATCATGGGCTGAATCTCAAGCGCGCCAACACCGAGGTCCGCATGGAGTCCGCCCTGGCTCCTTTGAACAGCAAGTTGGATCTGCTGCTCTCGGCCAACAATGGAGTGGACTTCAAGACCGGCCAGAAGCGGAAGATCAATGAGATGGTGAAGAACTATAACTGGGAGGAGCCCCCCCTATACCTGGACCTGCAGCCACTGGGCCACATGGAGGTGCTCAGCCAATCCGGGAGCCAGGATGCCGAGCTCAAATTCCAGTATCTCCTCAGCCGGCTGCCGGAGGCTCACTCCCTAGATGCGGAGACAGAAGACTGCATCGTGCTGAGATTCACTGGTATGGACAGACAGGACTTCGTCCGCTCTGGTACCTTGATGGACTGCCTGATGGTCAAGGATGGATGCATGACTTCCAACAAGATACTGAGAGGCAATTTTTTGGGGCTGCAGTCC
>JBFWLS010000105.1:0-4134 GCA_050251995.1 Candidatus Methanomethylophilaceae archaeon | reverse complement strand
TGGAGCCTGCCCACCTGCGTATCCCTCCAATGCTCTTTCGTCAGAGTGAGTATGTCGCCGGTCTCGAACACCAGGGTATGATGCTGGCCGATGTCCTGCGGGCCTTCCTCGATGGTCCCTAAGACCCGCAAGCGCAGGTCGAAGTCGGAGAACTCAATCTTCTCCACCCTGATTCCCAGGGTCATCCGTCTCTTCTCCGCCCGTTCCGCGCGTATCTTGTCCGCGCTCTTCTCCTCCCGTCTCTGCGTGGAGGCGGTGACCAGGTCCCCACTCTCCAGAACATTATACAGATGCCAGACGTCGTCCTCGCTCTCGATCTGCATCTTCATGATCCCGCCAGCGGGGTCCTGGTGTAAGAGGCGCATGACTGGTGATTCCTCCTCCCCTCACATGTATGTTTCGCCCTTCGGAATCAAAGGTTGTCTCCTATCCGACAAGAGGCGAAACAGCGTGTCTGCAATGCATGATAAGTATTAAGTATGGTTCATCAATTCGATGAATCTCTGATGGTACGCTGTTTCCTTGTGCTCGAGGATGGCACGATAGTGGAAGGTATCGGATTCGGACATCAGAAAGATGCTTTTGGAGAAGTCGTTTTTAATACTGGCATGACTGGTTACCAAGAAGCCCTCACAGACCCCTCGTACACCGGCCAAATCCTGATATCCTCCTACCCCTTGATTGGCAATTACGGAACCACCCCAGATTTCGCGCAGTCGGAGTCCATACATGTGAACGGATTCGTGGTGAGTGAATGGTGCGAGCACCCCTCACGCATGTACAAGGGCGAGACGGTGGACGCCTTCCTGAAGAGCTATGAGGTACCAGGAATATCCCGTATCGACACGCGTGACCTAATAATCAACATACGGGACCGAGGCACCATGCGCGGCGCCATTACCTACCGGGAAGATGTCTCCACCGTGCTGGATGATATCCGGGGCATGCCGCTCCCTTCCGAGAGCAACCTGGTAGCCACCGTTTCCCCCCGGAGCCCCATGCACATTGACCGTGGGAAGGAACTCACCGTGGGCCTCTTGGATTGTGGGAGCAAACAGGGCATAGTACGCGACCTGGCCTCCCGTTTCAATGTCATACGATTCCCTTACGACACCGGGGTCCAGGAGATCCTGGACGCAGGAGTGGATGGCATCATGGTCTCCAACGGCCCGGGCGACCCTTCCCATCCGAGTATGCAGAATACCATCGCCAACATCCGCGAGCTCTGCCACCAGCGCCCCATGATGGCTATATGCCTGGGCAACCAACTTGTTGCCAGGGCCTTCGGTGGCGCTACCTACAAGATGAAGTTCGGCCACCGTGGCTCCAACCAGTCCGTCAAGTACGAGGACCGGGTATTCATCACCTCCCAGAACCACGGATTCGCCGTGGACCCAGACAGCCTGGTGGGTACGGGGCTGGTCCCGGATCAATTCAATATCAACGACGGCACTGTGGAGGGGATGCACCATGAGGAGCTGCCCTTGCTCACAGTGCAGTACCATCCAGAGGCCTCCCCTGGGCCCAATGACACTGCATTCCTGTTCGACCGTTTCGGTGATATGATGAGGGTGAAAGGATGAAGAAGGAATTCAAAAAACTGATGGTCATCGGTTCCGGCCCCATCGTCATCGGTCAAGCGGCCGAATTCGACTTCTCTGGATCCCAAGCGTGCCAATCACTGCGCGAGGAGGGGTACAGCACTGTGCTGGTCAACTCCAACCCTGCCACAATCCAGACCGATCTGAACATGGCGGACAAGGTTTACATAGAACCTTTAGAGGCCAGCATAGTGGCGCAGATCATCGAGAAGGAGGGGGTGGATGGCATACTTGCCGGCATGGGCGGCCAGACCGCCCTGAACATCTGCTCCGAGCTTGCCGAGCGTGGCGACTTGGAACGCCTGGGGGTGACCCTTCTGGGCACCCAGCCGGAGGCCATCGCCATGTCCGAGGACCGGGAGCTCTTCAAGGCCACCATGGAGCGCATCGGTGAGCCTGTTTGCCTAAGCCGCACCGTCCATAACCTAGAGGAGGCCAAAGAGGCGGTGGAGATGATTGGCCGCTACCCCGTGTTAATCCGTCCCGCCTACACGCTGGGAGGAACAGGTGGAGGCATCGCCCACAACGAAGAGGAACTGTTGGAGATCACCGCCCGTGGCCTAGCCTACTCCCGCATCCGACAGGTGCTGATAGAGGAGAGCGTCCTGGGATGGAAGGAGTACGAATACGAGGTCATGCGGGACAGAAAGGACAACTGCATAATCATCTGCAGCATGGAGAACTTCGATGCCATGGGCGTGCACACAGGGGAGAGCATCGTCTGCGCCCCCGCCCAGACACTCTCAGACCAGGACCACCAGAGACTCCGGGATTCCGCCATCAAGGTGATCCGCGCCCTGAGGATAGAAGGCGGTTGCAACGTTCAGTTCGCCTACAACCCAGAAGATGGAGACTACCGCCTCATCGAGGTGAACCCGCGTGTCTCCAGATCGTCCGCCCTGGCCTCCAAGGCCACCGGCTACCCCATAGCCCGGGTCTCGGCCAAGATCGCCGTCGGCCTAACCTTGGACGAGATTCTGAACCGCATCACCGGTAACACCTTCGCCGCCTTCGAACCCACCATCGATTACGTGGTGGTGAAGATCCCACGCTGGCCCTTCGACAAGTTCCGCACCGTGGACCGTACCCTGGGGACTCAGATGAAGAGCACGGGGGAGACCATGGCCATCGGTCGCACCATCGAGGAAGCGGTGATGAAGGGCATCAGGTCGTTGGAGATAGGCAAGACCGGTCTAGAGAGTGATGACCTCACGGACGAGGAGCTGTTGACGGACCTGCAAACGCCCACCGACACTCGCCTCTTCTCCATCGCCGAGACGCTACGCCGGGGCATGGATGTGGACACTGTGGCCGAGCACACCTTCTGGGACCCGTTCTTTGTGCAGAAGATCAAGAATCTGGTGGATATGGAGGAGCGCCTGAAAACCGAGCCTCTGGACACTCATCTGTTGCGGGACGCCAAACGCATGGGCTTCGCCGACCTTACCATTGCCGAGTTCGCCGGCATGGAGGAATCAGAAGTCCGCGCCTTGCGCAAGGAGAAGGGCATCCTCCCCACGTACAAAATGGTGGACACCTGTGCAGCCGAGTTCGCGGCGGTCACTCCGTATTTCTATTCCAGCTACGGCCGCATGTGCGAAGTCAAGAAAACAGATCGCAAGACCGTAGTTATCGTCGGCGGAGGACCCATACGCATTGGCCAGGGCATCGAGTTCGACTACTGCTGCGTACATGGCGTCTTCGCCCTGCAAGAGGAGGGCGTGGATGCGGTAATAATAAACAACAACCCAGAGACGGTCTCCACCGACTACGATGTCTCCGACCGCCTGTACTTCGAGCCCCTGACACTAGAGGATGTCCTCAACGTCATCGAGAAGGAGGATGCAGACGGGGTCATTGTGCAGTACGGTGGTCAGACCAGCGTCAACCTGGCCGTGGACCTGGGGGAGGCGTTGAAGGGCAGCAAGACCGTGGTCCTGGGCACATCCCCGGACATGATGGACATGGCGGAGGACCGTAAGAGGTTCTCCAAGCTCATGGACGACATCGGCGTGAAGCAGCCCGCCTCAGGGACCGGCCATTCCTTCGAGGAGGTCCGGGACATCGCCAACAGCATAGGTTACCCAGTCCTTGTTCGTCCCTCATATGTGCTGGGGGGCAGAGCTATGGAGATTGTGTACTGCGAGGACGAGCTCCGCACCTATGTGGCAACGGCGGTGAAGGTCTCCCGCAAGCACCCCATATTGGTGGACAAGTACCTCACTCAAGCACTGGAGATTGATGTGGACATGGTTTGCGACGGCACGGACGTGTTCATCGGCGGCATCATGGAGCATGTGGAGTATGCCGGGGTGCACTCGGGCGACGCTACGATGGTGCTGCCTCCGTTCACCCTGTCACCCATGATGGTCAAGCGCATCGAGGATATCTCACGCCGGGTGGCTTTGGCACTTCAGGTCAAAGGTCTTATGAACCTACAGCTGGCAGTGAAGGACGATGAGGTGTACATGATCGAGGCCAACCCCCGCGCCTCCCGTACCGTTCCTTTCATCTCAAAGGCCGTGGGCGTTCC
>JBFWLS010000104.1:0-4143 GCA_050251995.1 Candidatus Methanomethylophilaceae archaeon | reverse complement strand
CTCTTAGACTTGATATTGGATGACTGAGAGTACTCGTTCCTCAGATAGGATTGTACATCGGAGATCTGCCGGCTGCTGGGAACGTATACCGAGATGAGCTCCGTCCCGCGCCCGCGGAGATCGACGATCTCTTGCATGGCCTTTTTGAAGTCGTATTTCGCCCTATCCAAATTGGAATCTTCGCTCATAAAAGATCAACCTATGGTTTTGTGGTTTGCTTGAGAGAAACAGACTTTAATAATAAATCTATTGGTAGCTTGATGGACAAGGTCGTAGTCTCCATTGGCGGCTCCATTCTGATACCTGATCGAGACGATTCCTCTTATATACGGGAACTCTCCGTTCTTCTCCGGGAGCTGGTGCGGGAACAGCAGATCGTGGTGGTTTGCGGCGGCGGCAAGATATCCCGCTATTACGCCAACACAGGCAGGGAGCTGGGTGGTGACACATTCCAGTTGGATGAACTGGGCATCATGATCACCCGTGCCAACGCAGGACTGCTGCGCATCGCCCTGGGGGAGTTGCGGGTGGACGAACTCCCGGTGGAGGCCGAGAGGGCGGCGGAGCTCAGCGAGCCCGGCAACGTGGTGGTCATGGGTGGCACCGTCCCCGGCCACACCACGGATGCCGTCTCCGCCATGGTGGCCCGCGCCTTGGGTGCGGACCGGGTGGTCAACGCCACATCCGTGGATGCCGTGTACTCCGAGGACCCTCGGGTAAACCCGGAGGCGGAACGCTACACGGACATGAGCATCGACCAGTTGGCCGAGATAGTCTATTCCGAGCATGGAGCAGGCAAGTCCTCCGTCTTCGATCCCCTGGGCATAAAGATCGCCAAGGATAACGGCATCAACATCGTCATCGTGGACGGCCGCGACCTGGTGGAGCTTGGCAACGCCATCCGGGGGGAAGGTTTCCGGGGCACGCTAGTGCGCTCAAAGAGGGGCTAGGTCCCGCGACGAGACGATCTCCATCCCTGCGGACTCCAGCAAAGCCTGCATCCGGCTGGCCTCGGAGCGCTTCATGGACTTGCGGTGCATGTACACAGAACGGGTGCCGGTGGCGTCCGTGGCCATCTGTACCCTTTCCAGGATTCCGTCGTCGTCCAGACCTCTCAAGGCATAATTGGGCACCATGTGCCCGAAGGATACCTCTTTCATCAGAGACATCTCCGTGAACTGCGGTGCATAATGACCCCCACCCACGCCCACCACCTTGGGATGATCCAGCGGCCGGGTAGCCAGAAGGGCATCCACCAGACATTCCGCGGCCTGCCTGTCGCCCCATTGTGACTCGTCGCTCCCAATCTCCAGGAACATGGTCGGAGTCTGCAGCCAAGGACCGTGATGCGTGACCTCATAGGAAACCTGGAAATGCATGTGGGAACACCGGGCCTGCATCTCCCTCAACAGCTGGGTCATCAACGCCGGCGATGCCGGCACCAACGAACCCTCCCGGCCTCCGAAGTCTGCCTTCTCATAATTACCGATGGGATGCACGGTGAGGGTGGGTATACCGCTCACGGCCTTGTGCCGGGACAGGAAAACCACATCCGAGAATTCCAGTCCTGTAGCGTCACTGGCCATCTGGTCCACGTCATCCGTGCGGATGTGTATACCAGGGATGCTGATCAGCGCCATACCTTCGGAAATCATGACCTCGTCGTGCCGTCCATCATCTGCCGCAGCACCGCTGAGTTCCCAATCCCGCACCTGGAGGAGCCGGTCCCGCATATTACGTGAGGGCAGATCCTCTTCGCTGCATACGATCAGCAACATGCATCATAATCGGATTCCCCCTCATAATTATTTACATCATATTATGTAGCATAGTTGTAATATTACCCCTATTAAATCTTGGAATACAACAGGAAGATGGAGATCGGAACATGAGCAGCCTAACCGTGGCCGAGAGGATATTGCTTCATCTGAGCAGATACGTAGATTATGAGAATGAATTCGACGTGCCCCTGGACATCAGCCAGGACGGCATCTCGCAAGCGTTGCGGATCTCCCGTGCCCACGCTGCAGTGGAATTGAAGAAACTAAAGGATTCTGGTGAAGTCACCGAGAAGCTGGCCCATGTCAAGGGAGGGAAGGCCAGAAGGAAGTCCTACTTCCTCACCCCCATGGGTCTGGAGCATTCCCACCAGCTGAACGAGTTCGCTCGCAAGGAAGGCATCGACATAATGCCCCTGTTAGACCTGAAACGCTGCGAACCACGCCAGCTCTGGGATTCCTTCACGCCGGAGCAGCAGAGGATCTTCGGCCAGTCCTGTGTGTTCCGCATACCGTTCCCTCGGGAACTGGTCCCGCCCACATCCCAATCCATCCTGCCCTTGGACGCAGAGGGGCTGGTCCTGGTACCGGAGAACATACGCAAAGCTGTGCTGGATGCCGTCTCGGAGGAGGACCGACGGGATTGGAACAGCTTCGCCGCCGACCATTGGCTGCAGGAGGGGAATTATCGGGAGAGGCTGCACCACCTCCTGGAAGCGGGCAGGAGGCGCGAGGCATGCATGCTCATCCGCGACCAGAAGGAGTCCCTGCTGGCCAACGCTGACGATGACCTGCATATGATGCTCTGCTCACTGGACAGCGTGCCCGACAAGCTGCAGGCAGATGTGCATGAGCTGCAGGCCAAGGTGGCTTTGGAGGTGGGGGACCGTGAAAGGGCAGAAACGCTATTGCGGAGTATGGCCGCTCACGAGAACGAACGGCATCTGGCCCTCATGCTGCAGGGAGAGATGCATCTCAACGATGCAGAGTACGAACAGGCCCTGGAGTCCTTCCTGGAAGCCAAGGAACACCTTTCGGGCGCCGATGTCGATCTGGAATGCCTTATGGTGCAGTCCCTTTGTGGCCTGCGCCGCTTCCAGGAAGGACAGGCCATCCTCCAGGCGCTCCTGGATAGAAACATGCAGGCCGGCATCGCCACAGGAACAGACACCATCTACTACAACATGGGCCTGCTCCTGCATCGCATGGGCCAATCCGATGATGCCTTGCGTTACCTTTCCAAAGGCATCGGCATGGTGGGGGACGGCCCCAAGCAACGCTGGTACAGGGTGATGGCCGAGGTCTACTCTGCCATGGGCATGAATGGCAAGGCGCAAGAGTGCATCAACCGCGCCAAGGGCTGATCTCAGAATGTGGGGTTCTTGCGCAGAAGCTCCAAATCGCTGATGTAGAGCTCACGGATATCCCTGATGTCCCACTTCAGCATGGCGAGCCGCTCGAACCCGAAACCCCACGCCAGAACCGGGTACTTGGTGCCAAATGGCGCCACCACCTCTGGCCGGAAAATACCAGCCCCCCCGAGCTCCATCCACTTCCCGTTGAAGAACACCTCCACCTCCAAGGACGGCTCGGTGTATGGGAAGTAAGCGGGACGTATCCGTATCTGTTGGAAGCCCATGCGGGTATAGAAGTCGCGGATCACGGAGATCAACATATCGAAATCCGCCTTCTCATCCACGATGATGCCCTCTATCTGGGTGAACTCCGGCAGATGCGTGGCGTCGATGGACTCCTTGCGGAATATGCGCGAGATGGAGAAGACCTTCACCGGAGGCTCCGGTCGACGGGACAGGTGACGTATGGTGTTCACCGTGGTGTGCGTCCTCAGCAGGGCCTGCTCTGCCTTCTCCCGCGACCATCTGCCGCCCCATCCTTTGGACCCGGTGCCGCCTCCGTTCTCATGTATGTCCTTTATCTTCTGCACCAGCTCCTCATCCTGCACGGCGATGTGCTCAGGTCGATCCAGATAAAAGGTGTCCTGCAGTTCTCGGGCGGGATGATCCTGTGGGGTGAAGAGTACATCCAGGTTCCAGAACGCCGGCTGTACGTACTCCTCATCGATCTCCGTGAACCCCATTTGAGTGAATATGTTCCGAATGTCGTTCCCCAGACGTGTGAGGGGGTGCTTCTTGGCCGGATAGATGGAAGGGGCGTAGGTCTGAACGTCATAGCGTCGCAGGTCGGCCTCCTTCCATTTGCCAGTCTGGATGAGCTCAGGGGTCAACGGACCCACCTCCTCCTTGAGCTCAATCCCTGCCTCCCAGGCCTGACGGCCAAGGCTGGTAAGGGATATGCGACGGTCGGTGTGAACGGTCTCCACTATTATGTCCTGCCGGCCCTTCAG
>JBFWLS010000103.1:0-4154 GCA_050251995.1 Candidatus Methanomethylophilaceae archaeon | reverse complement strand
AGACCGCGGAGCGCTGGGGCCTGCGAACCCTGGATGACGTGGTAATAATAGAGGGGTCGAAGCACCCCTTCGTGGAGATTACCACCCGTCTGCTGGATTCGGACTCCAAGAAGAGGTTGGAAGGACAGCTCTAGGGGCTCAGGCTTGTCTTTTCATCTCCCGCAGGCTCTCTAGGATTATCCGTTGCTCCAACGCGGCCACCATGCGCTTTGTGGCTATGGCGGTGTCAGGGTTGAGGGATATGCTGTCGATGCCTTCCCTCACCAGGAATTCTGTGAACTCCGGATAGACTGAAGGTCCTTGGCCACAGATGCCCACGGTCTTACCGTGCTTGTGCGCGACCCGGATGAGATGGCTTATAGCCCTCTTTACGGCCTCGTTGCGCTCATCAAAGTAGCCCATGCGCCCGAGGATTTCGGAGTCGCGGTCAGCTCCCATGATGAGTTGCGTGAGGTCGTTGGAACCAATGCTGAAACCATCGCAATAGTCACAGAACACGTCTGCCATGAAGATGTTCACCGGCACCTCGGCCATGAGATAGAGCTTGAAGTCCTTGTTCCTCCGCAGACCCACCTCGTTCATCATTGCGATGATCTCGTCCAGTTCCTCGGTGCTACGAACGAAGGGGAGCATGATGAAAACGTTCTTCATTCCCATGCTGTCGCGGACCTTCTTGATAGCCTTCAACTCGCACTTGTAAGCATCACGGTAGTTATTGCTGACGTAACGGGAACAGCCTCTCCATCCGATCATGGGATTGGATTCCTTGGGTTCGTGATCCGCGCCACCCTTCATGTCCCGGTACTCGTTGGTCTTGAAATCCGAGGTTCGCAGGATTATAGGGCGGGGATAGAAGGCCCTGGCGACCTTGGAGATCCCGTCGGCCAGTTTCTCCACCAGTTCATCGGAGCGGCCGCTTTCCACTAAGGACATGGGGTGCTCCCCCACATAGCTGGTGAATATGAACTCGCTGCGCATCAGCCCTACGCCGTCCACAGGCATGGCGGCCACCTCCTCTGCCTTCTGGGGTATGCCGACGTTGACCATGATCTTGGTGCCAGTCACCGGGACGGACGGTGCAGCGATGTTCTCGCCGTTCTCCTTGCCATTGTCCCCGTTTCCGTTTTTGGTGATGTTGCCTTCGTAAACCGTGCCGGTGGTCCCGTCCACGGTGATGAGCATGCCGTCCTTCAACAGGGCGGTGGCGTCACCGGTACCAACCACGCAAGGCGTGCCCAGCTCACGTGACACGATGGCGGCGTGGCAGGTCATCCCGCCCTCATCGGTGACTATGGCCGCAGCGCGGCTCATGGCCGGTACCATGTCGGGCATGGTCATGGTTGTCACCAGGACATCGCCATCGCGCACGACATCGAGACTCATGGTATCGTCGAATATGCGGACCTTGCCGGCAGCCAAGCCGGGCGAGGCCCCCAGCCCGTTGGTAATGACCTTTGCCGTACCGTTGTTGCCCTCGGATGACTCCGCCTTGCCGTTGTTGTTCAAGGCGGTGATAGGCCGAGCCTGCACGATGTAGATCTACTTGTCCTCGATGCACCACTCGATGTCCATAGGCCGCTCGTAATGGATTTCTATCTGCATGCCCAGCTCGCTTAGCTCCATGATGGTGGTGTCCGTGAGCTTCTGGACCTGGATGCTGTCGGCGGGCACATCTGCCCTGATGGTCTTGCCGTTCGGGCCCTTCACGTATTTCCAGGTCTGCTTGGCCACCCGTTTCTTGTTAATCTTCTTCTCTGACTTATCCACCACATATGTGTCCGGGGTGACCTCCCCTCCGACGATGGCCTCGCCTAGGCCGAAACCGGCCTCGATGATGACCTTCTGCTCATTGGTGTTGGGCTCGATGGTGAACATGATCCCCGATATCTCGGAATTGATCATCTTCTGCACAACCACCGCCAGTTTTACCTCGTCATGGGCGAATCCCTGGCGTTCCCGATAGACGATAGCACGGGGGGTGAACAAGGAAGACCAGCACTTTCGCACCTTGTCCAGGAGGTCCTCTGGGGTGGAAACGTTCAGATAGGTTTCCTGCTGACCAGCGAAGCTGGCGTCTGGGAGGTCCTCCGCTGTAGCACTGGAGCGGACGGCGACGAAACCCTTAGTGTTCTTGGGGAACAAGGCCGTGAATGATTGTAGAATCTCTTTCTTCAAATCGTCTGGAATCTCGTGGTCGTTGAACATCTCCCTGATCTGTCGGGAGGCTTCGGTCAGGGAGTCATCGGAGCCGCGGTCGATTCCGGCCAGAGTCTTCTCGATATCTGCCAGCAGACCGCTCTGATGCATGTAGTAATCATAAGCCACAGTGGTAAGCACGAATGCCTCCGGCACCTGGAATCCCGCAGCGGTCAGTTCTCCCAAGTTGGCTCCTTTACCTCCCACATAAGGGATGTCATTCACATTCAGCTCGTCAATGTTAGCTATGCGTTTCATCATTTATCCCCGGTCCAGCGAGATTTTATCAAAGCGTTTACAATGGATGTTTTTGTAAATCAACAATAATACATTAGCTTATTGCTGCTTTCAGGTGCATCATATTCTTATGGGTAATATTGTTTTGTACAATTACCCGATTGATGGTAGCAAGGCAAATCATCCCAAGAGGCCGTCATTCGTTAGAAGGATAATCGTCTTGAAGGGTTTTCTCTAGTCAATATTTGTGGAAACCGTATGTTTTCTACGGATTACTGGTAATTACATCGTACATATCTGCGTTTTCGGTTAATCGTAGAAGGTTTTAATACCTTCAATTATATCATGAAGAAAAGAGGGTTTGACTTGAACAAGGAAATTGTATGGCATGGAAGAGGTGGCCAAGGCGTGGTCACCGCCAATGAGATATTGGCTGAGACCGCCATCAGCGAGGGAAAATACGTCAAGGCCTTCCCGGAGTTCGGGCCGGAGAGGATGGGGGCACCCATCCGGGCGTTCACCCGCATATCTTCATCTCCTATACGGGTACACAGTCAGGTTTACTATCCGGATATCGTGGTGGTCCTCGACCCCACCCTTATTGGGAAGGTGGATGTACTGAGTGGGTTGAAGAAGGATGGCTTCCTCCTCGCTAATTACCCTGGCACTCCCAAGGAGCTACAGGAAGCATTGAAAACGGATCTGGAGGTGCACACCGTCAACGCTACCAAGATATCATTGGAGGAAATTGGCCGGCCAGTGGCCAACACGGCCATTCTTGGTGCCTTGATCAAGACCTCACCATTGGTGAGCTATGAGGCCCTGCAGGACCAGATATCCACCAAGTTCCAGGGCAAGCTTCCGGAGAAGGCCATCGTGAAGAACATCAGCGCTCTGGAGAGGGCCCACAAGGAGGTGCAGTGAATGAAGACCGTTGAGACCGCCACCATAGGCGGACGTATCGTGGAGCCGGGCAGCGCTATGAAATTCGAGACTGGTGACTGGAGGGCCAAGCGCCCGGTGCTAGACAGGGAGATGTGCATAGACTGCATGACCTGCTGGATATACTGTCCAGACGACAGCGTCATCGTCATGGATGGCAAGATGGGTGGTTTCCGATACACGCATTGCAAGGGCTGTGGCATATGTGCCCGTGCCTGTCCCAAGAAAGCCATCACCATGGTGGAGGAGGAATAAATGACAGCTAACTTAGGAATCAATGGAGACTCGGCTGTGGCCTTGGCCTGGAAGCAGGTGGACCCAGATGTCTGTGCCGCCTATCCCATCACGCCGCAGACCATCATCGTGGAGAAGTTCTCCGACTATGTGGCCGATGGAGAAGTGGAGACGGAGTTCGTCTGCACTGAATCGGAGCACAGCGCAATGACCATGTGCATCGCCTCCGCTTCCGCAGGGGCACGCACCGTCACCGCTACTGCATCGGCCGGTCTGGCTTTTATGTGGGAGACTTTGGGGATTGCCTCTGGCCTCCGTGTACCGGTGACCATGGTCGTCGCCAACCGTGCCTTGAGCGGGCCTCTGAACATCCACTGCGACCACAGTGATGTCATGGCCGCCCGGGACCTGGGGTGGGTCCAGATGTTCGCGGAGAACGTGCAGGAGGCCTACGACAACGCCATCATGGCCATGAGGATAGCCGAGCATCCCGATGTGCAGTTGCCAGTGATGACCAACCTAGACGGTTTCATCCTCACGCATGC
>JBFWLS010000102.1:0-4224 GCA_050251995.1 Candidatus Methanomethylophilaceae archaeon | reverse complement strand
TAGATGATGAGCACGGGCATAAGCATGAACATGACGGCCACCAGAACCGTCAGGAGGGTACCGACATGCAAACGTCGCATGTCTGGGTATTAAGCCCTGATAATTCAATGTTGTCCCTATCTGATCACTTGTCACCGTTCGGGCCGGATACCGGTTTTTGAGAATTAACAGTAGCCTATTATATCAATAAGACGTAACTGTCCAGGATTATCGGAGGATATTTTTCGCATGCCTGTGGACGAAAGCCGAGATGTCTTGAGCAACCCCGTCTTCCTCCGCACCGTCCTGGACGAGCTCTGCGAACCCTTGGCATGCTTGGACTGTCGGGGGAGAATATCCTTCGCCAACCTACCCATGCAACGTTATCTACAGGAATGCGGTTGCCAGGAGGAGGAATGCAATCTCTTGGGATGCATCCATCCCGAGGAACGGGTGGCCTTTTGCGCCTGGCTCGATGACCCGGAGCCTCGGAGTAAGGGCATCCATCTCCGCATTTGTTCCGGTGGCTCCAGGTGGGAGCATATAATCTGCCGCTCCTATCCCTTCCAGGGTGGCCGTGTGGTCAAATTCTCCTCCGTGCCGGAGAACGACCCGGAGATGGCGGAACTCCTGATGATGAGCGAACCAGTGTTCCGCAAGGTGTTCCAATATCTTCCAGACTTCGTTCTGCTCATTCAGAATGGTCGGGTGGTGAATGTCAACAACTCCTCTCGCATCCTCTTGGGATTAGATCCGAAGCAGGATGATGTATTCCCGGAAGGCCTCTTTCTGGATTCCAGGTGGATACTGGATTCCATGCAGGCCAGGGAGACGTTTCTACCAGATGTGGGTTTGGTGGCAAAGAATGGTGACATCTTCCACTGCGACCTCTGCATGATGCATTTCGACAATCCCCAAGGAACCACCGTTCTCATGGTCATGCACGACCGCAGCGAGGTGGATGCGGTGCGTCGGAACTTCAACATCGAGCATTCCCGTTATCGCACCCTTTTCGAGAACATGCAGACCGGCATGGCAGAGCAGAGAGTGGTCTATGGTAAGGACGGCAGTGTGGTGGACCTGGAGTATGTGGACGTGAACCCGGCCTTCGAGGTTCAGACTGGCCTTCCCAAGTCCGTGATCGGCAAAGGCATCCTCACGGTCATGCCCAACTTCGAGGACTTCTGGTTCGATATGTTCGTTCGTGTCGCCCTCAGTGGGAAATCCGAGTACGCGGAGAACTATGTGGCGGATGTGGACCGATGGTTCAGCGTCTTCGTGTTCTCCACAGGCGAGGAGAAGGTGGCGCAGATCTTCTTGGACATCAGCAGCCAGAAGAGGATGGAGCACGAACTCATGGAATCCTTGCGGGAAAGGGAGGCCCTGCTGAAGGAGGTGCACCACAGGGTGCACAACAACCTGCAGACCATCAAGGGTGTGATAGGAATCCAGCAAATGAAGATGGAGGATGGGCCCGCCCGGCAGTCTTTGAGGCAGGCGGAGTCCCGCATCCAGGCCATCGGTCAGGTGCATCAGTCCTTGTACTCCTCGGAGAGGCTTTCGTCCATATGCCTGGGTGAGCACATCCGCAACATGGTGCGGGAGCTGGCGGCGGAGTTTGACCTCTTCATCGACCTGGACATGGAGGAGCAGGGCGAGGTGCAATTCGTGGACATGGACCAGGGCATCGCCATCAGCCTGGTGATGAACGAGCTGCTCACGAACACCTTCAAGTTCGCCATCGGCGAAGGGAAGGCGGGTCGGATAAAGATGGAGATCACAGCGCGCAAGGACGGCTTCTCCATGGTCTACCAGGATTTTGGTCCGGGATACCCGGAAGATCCTTGGGAGTCCAAAGGATCAGCCCTGGGGCTGAGCCTAGTGCACAACCTGGTGCAGAAGCAGTTGAAGGGGACGTTGGTTCTATGCAACAGGAACGGCGCCCGGGTGGAGATTTACATCCCAGTAGATGCTAATCAGCGTCCGCGATAGCCACATTCCACACACACCCATCTCTCATTGTAGAGCCGCATCTCGTTGCCGCATTCCGGACAGCGGCTTATCACGCTACGGCGGTCAACGTCCACTAGCTCTTTCTGACCTAGATCCCTGTAGGCCCACTCCAGGAGCTCCACCAGTTCCCAGTGGCGGTCCACATCCGCAGGGTGGTAGTGCAAGAGGTTGGGCTCTTCGTTATACAGCCGTATGCGGATCTCACCCAAGGCCTTGACGATGTTCCTATAGGTTCCTACATTAACCCTCTGACGCGTGGAGACGTTCTCCCGATATCGGAGGTTGATGTAATCCGTGGCCTTGTCCAGGAAACGGGAGTAGGCATCCTCGTTGGGGAACACCGGTAGGGAGAGCAACAGGTCCTTCTTGCCTGTCAAGGACGGGGTGCGGTCCACGATCGCTTCGATGGCCTCCCGCACCAACGCCGCTCGCTCATCCTGCAGTCCGCCGTGGATTTCCCTCAAAGCCCCGATGTCCTCCGGTCGGCCCGCAGAACACATCTTGGCCGCGGCATTGCGGAACTCCTCTCCCTTGCCCTCACGCAGGACTATAAGGAGCTGGGGGACCAGGTCATCGTTCTCCTCGATCCCAGTCAGATAGGCAAGGCAGGCCAGCGTCACCATCTCTTTGTCCATGCGCCGCATCCATTTCACTTTGTCCAGAGCGGACCTCTCCTTCACTTCCGCCAGCAGGAGAATGGACTCCGACCTTACGCGGGGGTCCTGGTGATCCAGATGTTTGATGATGATGTCAGCGAAATGCGGGTCGTAGTTACGTACCAGCCAGCGGTCCTCGCTTATGCCTCCCCGGCGTCCGTTGAGTACGAAGTCCACGTCATCCAGGAATCTTCCCAGGTAATCCATCCGGGACGCTCGGTTTCCGTTCTTCATTGAACCCACACCTGGTCATCGAGCATGGCCAGGATGGATTTATTAATTGCGGAGCTCATGCCACTAAACATATGAAGGTCCTGTTGTCTATCCTGGTACTGTTCATGCTCCTCTTGGCGGCGTTGGCCGGGTTGGTGTTCCTCGATCCTCGTGGGGAAGATGGCCAGGATAGTGATGGCGACGGCATACCAGATGTCCTGGACCTCTTAATCTACGACCGGGACAACGATGGGGTGAGGGACAGTATGGACTTCTTCCCCGATTACGAAGGCGCCCTCTTGGTCACGCTGGAAAACATAACCCTGCTACAACCCTTCCATTCCTACACGCAGGTTGATGCCCGTGTCACAGTCCTGTTGAATGGGGAGGAGTTCGACCTGCTAGGAGAGAACATCACTCTGCAAACGGGAACCAGCACAATTCTGGATGCAACGGCGCTTCTGGACGTCCCCGACGGCCTGCCGGAGGGTACCCTGTGTTTCTCAATCCAGGCCTACCATCCCAGCGACCACTCGTTGGATGCATATCTCTCCTTGGAATCGGGAGAGGACGGACCGAATATCAGCTACATTTACGAGTCCTCACCCGCTCTGGACGTCAATCAATCAACGGCTTCTTGGAATGAGAGCTCCACGGTGGAGGCGGTCCTGAATTTCTCCGTGCAGGCGGCGCCGATGAGCAAGGAGGCCAACTTCCAGTGGACGTTCCAATTGCAATCTTATTCCTTGAACTTGACCATCGAGAACCATCTCTACTACTATTACAATGCCCACGACGTCCCGCGTCGCTACACCGGGGTCGAAGCCGTGTCGGGATTCATCACCCCCGACGATCCCATCATAGCGTCCTTGGCGGAGAACCTCAGTGCCTTGTTCCAGCCGAATTGGTCTGAAGGGAGGAATGCCTCTTTGGTGATGAGGATGGTACAGTCCATGACCTATGCTTTGGACAATGAAACCTCGACCTTCGAGGAGTATTGGAGTTTCCCGGTGGAGACGCTGTTCATGGGTATGGGGGACTGCGAAGACACCACCTTCCTGCTGGCCTCGTTGTATCGTCAGCTGGGGTACGAGTGCGCCGTATTGCTCTTCTTCCCCTCTGAGGAAACGGGGCTGGCGGGGCATGCCGCGGTGGCTGTCGCAGTCACCCCACTCTATCATGACCCATTCTGCTACAGATATCAAGAAGTATGCTACTACTACGTGGAGACGACAGCCACACATTTCGCCCTGGGGCAGATATGGGTCGACTACCTGGAAGAGGAACCCATTTTTATCCCTGTCTGATCAGAGCAGCAATGGGCTTATGAGGCATCGTAGCGACGAGAAGAAACCTTCGGAGC
>JBFWLS010000101.1:0-4249 GCA_050251995.1 Candidatus Methanomethylophilaceae archaeon | reverse complement strand
AAAGAAGCACCACCCGGGTTTGGCATCGCTTATCCGAGACATGGATCAAGTCATGGTCAAGGACGGAGCCTTGGACAAGAAGACCAAGCGCCTCATCGCCTTGGCTTGTGTGGCGGTCCGTATGTGCGATGACTGCGTTTACGCCCAAGCCAAGGTGGCCAAGAACTTCGGAGCCAGCAAGGAGGAGATCATCGAAGCCATGAACGTGGCCGTGCTCACCGGAGGGGTCCCCACGTGGTCGGTGGCCAAACGCAGCATCGACAAGCTCTTCGACGAGTGGGACGATTGATCATATCCTAAACTTTAAATTTCCCTTATTGTTGGCATTGGCAACGCGACCTGCGTGCCAGATGGTGTATCCAATGCCTGACAAAGAGAAGCACACGGAATATTTGCGGACCCGGAAAGGAAAAGTCAAATTCTACAGCCTGAGGAGATGGGGAGAGAGCTCTGGCATCGACATCAGCAGGCTTCCCTACTCCATCCGGGTGTTGGCGGAATCTTTGTTGCGTCAGATGGATGGCAAGCTCATCACCGCTGAAGACCTAGAGAAGGTGGCCTCCTGGTCCCCGCAGGGAAATGGCGAAGCGGACATACCCTTCATCCCCGCCCGGGTTGTCCTACAGGATTTCACCGGTGTGCCGGCAGTGGTTGACCTGGCGTCCATGCGCAGCGCCGTGGCTACGATGGGCGCAGACCCTTCCCGCATCAATCCCATAATCCCGGTGGACCTGGTCATCGACCATTCCATACAGTTGGACCATGCCGGATCCCCGGACTCAATTCTTCTGAACGAGGCTTTGGAGATGGAGAGGAACCGGGAGAGGTACGCCCTGCTGAAATGGGCCCGGGGCGCATTCCAGAACTTCCGAGCCGTGCCACCGGGGAACGGCATCATCCACCAGGTCAACCTGGAGTTCCTTTCCCCCCTGGTGCATCTAAAGGAGGTCGACGGCCAAACCGTGGCCTACCCTGATTCCTGCTTCGGCACGGACTCCCATACCACCCAGATCAATGGCCTAGGGGTGCTGGGATGGGGCGTGGGAGGCATCGAAGCAGAGGCGGTGATGCTGGGGCAGCCATACTACATGCCACTGCCGGATGTGGTGGGATTCAAGCTCACCGGCAAACTGCCGCCTGGTTCCACGGCCACAGATCTGGTACTCACCGTGGTGGAGATGCTGCGCCGGAAGGGCGTGGTGGGAAAGTTCGTGGAGTACTACGGCCCAGGCTATCGGGAGCTTGCCTTGGCGGACAGAGCCACTCTGGCTAACATGGGTCCTGAATACGGCGCCACCATGGGCTACTGCCCCGTGGATGAGAAGACCATCGAATACCTCCGCATTACCGGACGGGACGAGGACCGGGTGAGCCTGGCGGAGGATTATTGCCGGGAGCAGGGCCTGTGGTACGAGGAGGACCCTGAATACAGTGATGTGCTTGAGCTAGACCTATCACAGGTGGTCCCCTGCTTGGCGGGCCATCGCCGTCCCCAGGACCGTATACCCCTGCCAGAGATGAAAAGCCGATTCCACAAGCTCCTGCAGGAGTCGGGGCTGGAGCCTAGTAGTGGGGAGGGGCTGGGACACGGCAGCGTGGTCATAGCTTCCATCACATCCTGCACCAACACCGCCAACCCTTCGGTGATGGTCGGCGCAGGACTGCTGGCCCGCAACGCTGTGCGTCGAGGCCTGCGTCCCAGACCTTGGGTAAAGACCTCTCTTTCACCCGGTTCCAAGGTAGTAACTGCATACCTGGAGAAGTCGGGGCTGATGACGGATTTGGAAACCCTGGGCTTCCACAACACCGGTTATGGCTGCATGACCTGTATCGGAAACAGCGGGCCCCTGTCCGATGAGGTGGAGAAGAAAATCGCTCAGGGTAACCTGCTTAGCGCGGCAGTAGTATCCGCAAACCGTAATTTCGATGGACGGGTCTCGCCTCACGTCAAAGCTAACTACCTGGCATCTCCTGCGTTGGTCATCGCCTACTCCCTCTGTGGGAGGGTCGACATTGATTTGGAGAATGAACCTCTGGGAACAGACACTGACGGCCAGCCTGTGTTCTTGAAGGATATTTGGCCCCAAGAGTCCGAGCTGCAGAGCCTCATCTCCTCCCTGCTCCGCCCGGAGCTTTTCCAAGAGAAATACGCGGACGTCTTCCAGGGCTCCGAGCTCTGGGACGCCATAGAGGTTCCGGAAGGGGACTTGTTCCAGTGGGACGATGCTTCCACCTATGTCCGCAACCCACCATTCTTCGATGAGCTGAGAGCTGATACACCTTCCCTGAAGGACTTGAACGGGGCCCGCGCCCTGGCGTACCTGGGTGACTCCATCACCACGGACCATATATCCCCCGCAGGGTCGATCGACGAGAACAGCGATGCCGGCATATATCTCCTGGCCAAGGGAGTGCAGAAAGAGGACTTCAACTCCTATGGTTCCCGGCGCGGGAACCACGAGGTCATGATGCGGGGAACGTTCGCCAACATCAGGCTCCGGAACCGCTTGGCGGACGGCAGGGAGGGTGGATGGTCCAAGAAGCTTCCCGAAGGAGAGGTATCCACCATGTTCCAGACCTCCCAGGCCTATCTGTCCGAAGGTACGCCATTGATAATCCTGGCCGGAAAGGAATATGGAACCGGCAGTTCCCGGGACTGGGCGGCCAAGGGCCCTTTCCTCCTAGGCGTGAAGGCCGTCATCGCCCAATCGTTCGAGCGTATACACCGGTCCAACCTCATCGGAATGGGCGTCGTGCCCCTGCAATTCCGAAAGGGCGAGGACGCCACCAGCCTAGGATTGGACGGGACCGAGGTGTTCAATTTAAGGCTATCAGAACTACGGCCACGCCAGGAAATTGATGTCAGAGCGGTGAAGAGGGACGGCAGCGTTGTAGAATTCTGTGTTCTTTCACGGGTGGACACGGATTTGGAGCAGGACTTTGTGCGCAACGGCGGCATCCTGCAAACGGTGATGCAGAGCATGATGGGATGAGTGTGCATGGTGACCCTGGACGAAACATCAGCCACCAATACCCTTTTATTCATCAAGCGATTTCCCTGCGATACCCGAGGGGGGGCCGTGGGGTAGCTTGGTATCCTTGTGGCTTCGGGAGCCATTGACTCCGGTTCAAATCCGGGCGGCCCCACATCATAACCTATTTCTTTTCCAACATCAGGAGCAAACGGGCCTGTTCCCGGTCCTGGAAACCATGTGGCACATTGATTGGCACGGTCTTCATTCCCTCGTAGGTGAAATACCAATCCACCTTATCCGATAGGGGGTGCTTGATCATGGACACACTGCCTGGCAGTTCGTTGTTGATGCTCTCTTCCAATTCATCCAGGAACTCCAACAGGTCTTTCCTCAGTTCCTCCAGCCCCACCGTCCGGGACTCTGCCTTTAGCCTCAGCCTCTCGATCCTCTCCCTCATCCGACCGCCTCATTATGCATCATACCCTGCCTTCCGAATGCTCTCCTTCAGCCTCTGCATGTCTGGACCGTCATCCTCTATCTCCACCCTAGCCTTTCCAGAAACATGATCCACCTCAGCAGACAGAACACCCGGCACGGATTGCAAGGCCTTCTGGACGCGGCCGGAGCATTTCGGGCAAGTCATCCCCTTCACCTCAATATCCACGGTCTTTGTTTTCATCGTAGCTTCCTCCTTGCTCAAGGCTGTGACAGACGACCGGAAATGCAGGTTTGATCTCATACATCCCAATCGAACTCGGTTGGACTTGCATGTCTGAATATAATAAGATTCCCGAGAACGCATAGGCCGCTGGTATTTTCTTGGCAATGTGACGAGGGTCATCATCGATGAACTATGCTTCCTTTATTCAGGGACAGTAATCGTATTACAACAGAGCCACGCGAGAATTTGTTCTTGCATTTTCCTATGGAGGGCCGGTTACCTATGGCCAGCCTGGACTAAACTGAAATATGACCACCTCTATGCCTGGTGGATGCTGCTAAAGGCCGAATCCCTCACTAAATCTTTCGGACCGGTCAAAGTCCTATTGAAGGCGGACCTGCAGTTGAACCGCGGGGACAGCATCGGATTGGTAGGAATGAACGGGGCCGGGAAGAGCACCTTCATGAAGATTCTTCTAGGGGAGTACAAGCCGGACACAGGGGAGATAACCCGGCGTACCGACCGCATCGGTTACCTGTCCCAGTTTCCAGACTCCGCCCCTGGCCTGACGGTAAGGGAGGCCGTGGGCAAGCCCTATGGTCGGGTGGAGGGC
>JBFWLS010000100.1:0-4275 GCA_050251995.1 Candidatus Methanomethylophilaceae archaeon | reverse complement strand
GGCGCAGTCATCGATGATTCCGTACTGGTATCTTCCATCAATTGGGTGGATGCCTCTTTCTTCCAGAATCGGGAGTTGGGTGTCCTAGTGCACAGTGCGGAGGTGGCTTCCTTCTTCTCTTTGGCCTTCCTGACGGATTGGGGTGAGATCCTAGAAGTCTTCGAGGCCTCTATCACTGTGGTCTCCTCTGAGCTATATGCTGGCAGACCTTTACTGGTGCAGGCCAATACACAGTCTGGTGGGAGGTCGGTGGTGAATTACAGCTGGGACCTCGATGGCGATGGCGTTGCCGACTGTTTCGGATGGAGGCAGGTCCTGCAGCTGTCTATGGGAGGACATTTGATCGCTTTGACCGTGACCGACGACCTGGGCAGGACTGCTACCCGGACAGCCTATCTAGAGGTTCTCCCCGATCCTGACAAGGAAACGATCGAGACGGGTCAGGCGTTCTATGCCCTCCTAGGCCTCCCATCCTCCTACATCCTCTACAGGCTGATACGGCGTCGGAAGGACGTATCCCGACAAGAATAATAACAGGTAATCCGCATACCGAGGGCGTGATTATAAAGGAACTCTCATTACTGCGGCTTCCAGAAGTGTTCCATCTCATCTCCGAGATCCTGTCGGAGGAATACCAGCCAGAGGTGCTGGTCTTCCTTCAAAGCGCCTGGCCGCAAGGCCAGCTGCTAATGCTGGCACCAGACGGCGAGGTCATGGGTTTCCTGCTGGGGGCTTGGTCCGGGGAAAGCGAGTCGCGTATCATGATGTTCGGGATTCGTCCACAGTACCGGGGGATGGGGCTAGGTTCCCTGCTCTTGCAGGAGTTCCAGCGACGCACTATGATGAGAAAGGGCGAGGCTATTCGACTGGAGGTCCGTCCAGACAATATGGAGGCCATCAATTTCTACATGCGACGGGGCTTCCACCTCGTGGGGTTCATACCGCAGTATTACAAGGACGGAGGGGACGGACTGCTGATGAGGAAGGTCATCAGTGGAACATCTGATCCCCGATATGCTGATTATGCAGGTAGTACGGGGATTTCTCCTTCTGGGAATCAGATACGTCCGATGACAGGCCACGCATGTAGGAGCCGTAACGGTCCTTGATCTGCTCCTCCACCGGTTTGGACCGACGCAGAGCGCGACGGATGTGGTCGGCATCGATGAAGTCGGACTCCTCCTGCATGGCCAGGTCGCCCGCGGCACGAATCAGACCACCCATCTCCCTCATTCGCAGGGTGAGCTGGTTGACACGGTCATCGATCAGTCGGGCCCGGTTCCGGCCTTCGGTGATGATAGCTTCCACGGCGTCCATGGTGGCATGTGGTATGCGGCCGTCCATGTTGATCTCCTGGGCCACGAACTGAGCGTAGCGGGCGCGGTTGCGGGAGGTATCCGGCATACTGGTCTCCATGAGCACCTCGTACCCCCCGCCTATGATGCGGGACCTCAGGGGAGATAGGATGTTCTCCAAATCCTGGATGTTGCATGCCGCCACCAGTATGAAATCACAGGGAACGGAGTCCACTTTCACGCTGGCTCCAGCACTCTGCGGGTTCCGTCCGGAGATGGGAAAGCTCCTCTCTTGCATGGCCGTGAGTATATATCGCTGCATCTGGCCCAGATGGGAGATCTCATCGATGAACAGAACTCCTTCATGAGCCTCATGGATGGTGCCGGCCACCACACGTTCATAAGGGGCAGTACCAAGGGTCTGGTGGCCACCATAGGGGTCGTGCCTGACGTCGCCAAGCAGTTCCGTCTCCGAGGCTCCAGTAGCCATGACGAATGGGGTGCGCTCCAGCTTCACCAGCACCTTCTGGTTGGAGAGCCTCTCCAGCTCTCTCCTCTTCTCCAGCGCTTTCTGGTCCAGCACGCGGATATTCTCATCGGCCCTCTCGAAGACCACAACCTCCTCCCGGCCGTTGCGTTGGCGGGTAGTGGTTACCTTCTCCTTACCCACCGGCATCTGGGGCATGGCTTTCATGGTGACCTCGATCATGCCGCCCAAAATGTCACCGAAGGGGTTTGAGCTGCGGTCTGCCTCGAGCTTGGATTTGCTGCAGTGGGGACAGACTCGCTCGGTGGGCGAGGAATAATTGCCGCAGTGGCGACACAGGTATCCCAGCTTCTCCGCCACATTCGCCGGGGCTTCGTGTGGTGCGATGAGTTCCCCCGCCGCTCCGGAGCGGGAATGCCGTTCTATGTCGATGATGTCCTGTGACTTCACTTCCAGGAACGGGCGCTCAGGATTCTCAGGATTGTGCACCACGCGGACCTCGTGCTTGGGGGCAGGAAGGTGCAGAGCCAAGGCCTGGGCGATCATGGATTTGCCCGTTCCCGGCGGACCCACTAAGAGCAGGTGCCGCCGTTGCCGGGCGGCTATCCGGGCCAGGTCGATGGCTTCTTCCTGACCCAGGACCCTGTCCAGAGGGTCGGTGGGAAGGACAATCTGCGATGTGTCGTCCAGGCCTATGATGTCATCCCATTTCCGCTGTTCCATCTTCCTCTCCTCAGAGCAGGTCGTCCCTGGTCCAGACGGTAAGGTCGGCGGGTTGCTTGCTGACAGCACCCATCTTGCTACCCACGATGACCTTGATGTCGCTGGTCAGAGCGATGTCCAGGATGCGTTGGGATATGACACCGTCGAAGACGATGGACTCGATGCCGGAGGCGTCCTCCTTCAAGGAGTTCACCAGCTCTTTCACTTCCACCTCCCGCACAATCTCTCCATTGGCATCAAGGAGGCGGGCGTTGCGGGTGGTGCTCAGCTGAGCCAGGATGTCTCGGTACTTCTCCTGCTCCGGAGAGAGTTTCTTGGTCTGCTTGGGTGCCGGCGCCTTCTTCTCGCGCGGTTCGCGAGGCTCCTTGGGCTCACGGGCCTCTTTGGCGGGCTCTTTCTTCTTGAATTTCTCCGCGGCTTCAGTGTTGTACTTCTCGTCCTTGCGAGGAGCGGGCTTGGAGGGGGCGCGGGGCTCAGGCGCTTCTGCCGGTTCCTCCTCCACCACCACCGTGGCCTCCTCGCGACGTGCTACGGCTTGACGGCCGTTGTCGTGTTGGCGACCGTGTCCGTTGTTTCCGTTCTCCTTCTTCCGGCTGCTGCCGTTCTCGGAGTCCGGGATGTTGTTCATCTCCATGTATTGCTCGCTGGAGACTTTATTCTTCAGGCACTTGATGATCTGCTTGGGGGTGAGTTCCTCCACCTCCAGGGCCCGGGGGGCACGGGCAACGAAATCGATCTCTGCCACCTGGAACAGCTCGCGGAGGATGAGCTCGCCACCACGGTCGCCATCGACGAAAGCGATGCTGATGCGCTCCTTGGAGAGCTCCTGCACGCTGCGGGGGATGTTGGTGCCTTCCACAGCCACGGCGTTCTTGATGCCGGAGCGTAGGAGGTTGAGGACATCGGAGCGGCCCTCCACGATTATGATGCTGTCGGAGTCCTTCACGGATGGTCCGGCGGGGAGCCTCTCCTTACCGAAGATGGTGATCTCCTCCACCTGTACGCTTTGCTTAACGCTCTCCGTGAGGTCTAGGGTGGTGCTCTTGGACTGCTTTATGAGGTCATTCAGCAGCTCCTTGGCGCGGTCCACTATCTTCTCGCGCTTGGAAATGCGGACATCCTCGATGTTAAGGATGCGTATCTGTGCTCGGCAGGGGCCGATGCGGTCGATGGTCTCCAAGGCGGAAGCCAAGATGACGGTCTCGACCTGGTCCAGGCTGGAAGGGATGAGGACTACGCCATCGGACTTCCCGGACTTGGAGGAGACATCCACATCGATACGGCCTATACGGCCGGACTTCTGCAGGTCCCGGAGGTCCAGCTCATCACCGAGCAATCCTTCGGTCTGACCGAAAATGGCGCCCACAACGTCGGGCTTCTCCACTATTCCGTCTGCGGTCAATTTGGCTTTCACCATGTATTTCGTGGTACTGGGATCTATGTTCATGTGATGCACCTTCTGGTGTATTCGGGGGGAAAACAGTCTACCGTCCGGGCTGGTCTAGCACCCTAGACCAACGTCCGTCCCTCTCCTATGGTATCAATCGGACTTCCTGGTCCAACTTCATCGACCGAGCCTTCCTGGGCCTTCGGTCTTCATCATATCTGGGAGTAAGGTGATTGTGATTGGTGATCAGTGAATCGGGGATAGGTTTTCCCTTGACTAGATGAAATACGAACTGCTTATAAATATTTTGGTTTTTACATGCGATAATTGTAGGTCTCAGGCAGAGATGGTCAGGGAATCCTTCTCGGGCTGTAAGCGGCCCT
>JBFWLS010000099.1:0-4288 GCA_050251995.1 Candidatus Methanomethylophilaceae archaeon | reverse complement strand
CTCCTGGAGAACGGCTTCTCCGTCACCTATATATCCACGGAGCTGACCCTAAAGGACTTCATCAACCAGATGTACTCCATGAATTACCATGTCGGCCCCCACCTCATTAGCACGCGACTGAAGTTCATCCCGGTGCTCCCCATCGTGGGGGACCAACTTCCTCGGGAGGGCTACCTGGATACTCTCATGACCAGCACTGAGCTCTACAGCAGCGATGTGACGGTAATCGACTGCATGGGGGAGATGCTGCACGACGGCGTTACGGCGACGGAGATGGAATCCCTGTTGGAATACTGGAAAAAGGTATGCTACCGGGACAAGGTCATCATAGTCACCGCCAAGCAGGGACAGCCCCTGATGAACCGTCTGCAACAGGCGGCAGACCAGTACTTCGAGTTAGAGATACGCGGCTCCAGCTACGGCATCCGGCATCTGATGAAGGTGCGGCGATACCTGAAGGCCAGGGGCAAGGTGGACAAGATGATAGAGTTCCGGGTGGAACCAGACGTGGGACTGATCATCGAGATCACGGAGGTGTCAGGTTGAAGAAGAGCGTCTTCACGGTGGCGGAGGAGAGTCCCCTGTTGCAGAGGTACTTGGACAACCTTCCCTACAGCCAAGGTAGCCCCCCCATGTTCCATGAGGCCCTGAGCGTGAGGGAGCTGAACGAGATCCGCAAGGCCGCCCTCTACGACCCACAGCAGGCCAACATAATCTATTATGTGGGCGATGAGCTAGGCGACGCTTATATACACGTGAACGCGGAGAACAACAGCTACACCTCGGTGGAGTGGCCCATCACCCTAGAACAAGCCTCGACTCTGGAGAAGATCAGGTCCTCCATGCTGGCGCGGGCGGCGAAGCGGAAATCCATCAAGACGGACGAGGAGAGGCGAGAGCTCATAGACGAGCTGTTCGAGGAGGTGGTGCGGAGCCGCGACATCGGTTTCGTGGACCGCATAAGAAAGTCCTTCACCATCCCGGTGCCGGAGGACGACCGCGACCTCTACCGTTATTACATTCATCGGGACATCAACGGCTACGGGCCGCTGAACACCATCATGCGCGACCCCTACATCGAGGACGTGCACGCCATCGGTACGGATAACATACACATCATCCACAAAGCCTTCCAGTACGGCCTGGTGTCCAACGTCCGCTTCCCCTCCGACAAGTATCTGAACAGCTACCTAATTTCCTTGAGCGAGCGCATCGGCCGGCCGGTGACGCCCACGCGGCCTATCGTGGATGGGGCCATGCCGGACGGCTCCCGTATCAATATCATCTACTCCGAAGACATTAGCCGCAAGGGCTCCAGCTTCACCATCCGTAAGTTCTCCGCCGAGCCCATCTCCGTGGTGCAGCTGGTGAAGTGGGGCACCATGAGCGCCAAGATGGCTGCCTACATCTGGCTCTGTCTGGAGAACAAGATGAACATGATCTTCTCCGGTGAGACGGCCTCCGGGAAGACCACCTCCCTGAATGCCATCCTGCCGCTCATCGACCACCGCAACAAGATATTCTCTGCCGAGGATACCCCGGAGGTCAAGCCTCCGCACGACACCTGGCAGCGCTGCATCAGCCGGGAGTCCGGTCCGGTGGAGTACCGTGTTACCATGTTCGACCTCCTACGGGCAGCTCTGCGTTCCCGTCCCGACTACCTCATCATCGGCGAGATCCGCGGCGAGGAGGGCCGGGTGGCCTTCCAAGCCATGCAGACCGGCATCCCGGTGCTCAGCACCTTTCATGCCGCCAACGCCACCAAGTTCATCCAGCGTTTCACCGGCGATCCCATCAACATCCCCATGACCTTCATCGACAATGTCAACGTGCTGCTGTTCCAATCCGCGGTAAGCGTGGACGGCAAGATCCTCCGCCGTGTCACCAGCGTGGAGGAGTTCGTGGGCTTCTCCAAGGAGGAGGGCGGCGTCCTGACCAAGAATGTCTTTAAGTGGGACCCGGCCTCGGACCAGCATCTGTTCCGTGGCTTCCAGAACTCCTACATCCTAGAGGAAAAGGTGGCGGCGGAGCATGGCTATATGGACAAACGCAAGATCTACGAGGAGCTGGACAGGCGGGAAGCCATCATCAAGAAGATGGTGGAGAACGACATCACCGACCATCGTTCCGTGAACGAGGCTTTGGTGCGCTACTTCGAGAGTGGCGTGGAGGGTCTGCCGTTCTTCGTCTAGGAGAGAGCCATGCTGGAGAAGACCTACGAGCTGATTAAGAATGAACCGGGGCGCTACCTGCTCTACGTGGTGGCGGTGACGTTGCTGCTGGGCACGGTGATACCGGCTCTGGTCCTCAGCTTGGTGGACCTCGGCACGCCCGGCCTCTCCCTCTATCTGGTCATGCTCTCCCCCGGTCTGGTGGTCTTCCTGGCTGCCATCACCCCCTTCCTGCAGGTGGGCATGGAGAGGCGGAGGGTGAACCAGATCATGCCCCTCTTCGTCACCCATATGGCCTCCATGGTCACCTCCGGGCTTCCCTTGGAGAAGGTCTTCGGCTACGTGGCGGAGATGCGGGATTACGGCGTCATCGCCCAGAACTGCGGCCAGATCCAGAACCTGGTGGTGAACTACGGCATGACGGTATCCGAGGCCTGCCGTTTCGTGGGCAAGGACATCAAGAACGACATGGAGAGAGACTTCTTCATCCGTCTGGCGCACGCCATCGATGTGGGGGATGAGATGGAGGTGTTCTTCAACTATGAGCAGGAGACCATCATGGACGAGTTCCAGCTCAACGCCGAGTCCACCCTGAAGAACATGGACTTCGTGAAGGAGATCTACGTGGCGCTGATCGTGTCCATGACTTTCCTGGTGGTCTTCGTGGCCATCATCCCCCTGGTGGGCGGCGGGGTGAACGAGATGATACTCTTAGGCATCACCTTCGCCTTCCTGGTGTTGGAGGTGATGTTCTTACTCATCTCCGTTTTCGTCATGCCCACGGACCGCATCTGGTACCCTTGGTCCACCAAATTCTCCAAGAACATGGTCACCGGCACGGATCGCTTGCTCATCTATGTAGTCGTGCTGAACGTAGTCGCCCTGCTGGTACTGGGTGCCTATGTGCTACTGGCCGGAATCGACCTCCGTCTGGCGGTGCCCATAGTCAGCACCCCGCTTCTGATATCGGGCCTGCTCATTCATCGGGAGGAGCAACGCATCAACAACCGGGACAACATATACGGCTCCTTCATCCGCGCCCTGGGGCGCTCCATGGAGGCCAGCTCGGCCTCCCTGCCGGCCTCGGTGCGGCAGATAAGCCAGCACAAGTTCGGATATCTCTCGGCGGCGGTGGAGAAGCTCTCCAAGCGCTTGGACACTAATATCGACCCCGATCAATCCTGGGACAACTTCATCGCCGAGACCGAGAGCAATTTCATCGACAAGTTCACCCGCATGTATATCGACACCACCGGCCACGGTTCCAGCCCGGAGCGCACCAGCTATTTCATATCCAAGAACATGAACAAATTCCTAGCTAACCGCAAGAAGCGCAACGTCTTCGTGTCCTCCATGGTGGGGGTATCCTACGGCACCATGGTGGCCCTGGCCGCCACCATGTGGATCATGTATGCGATCATAGACTACGTGGGTGTGCTGGTGCAGACCATGTACGGGGGCATGGCCAGCGGGGGCGCGGCATCGGTATTCATGGGTACCATAATCAACCCCAGCTACGACCTGAGCGTGCTCTCTCTAGCGGTGATAGCCATACTGTCCATCCACGCCTTGGTCTCGTCCTTGAACATCAATTCCATGAAGGGTGGCCACTGGTTCGGCGGCGCCCTGCATTTCAGCGGTCTGATATGGGTGGGCATGACCTGCACCTACCTGGTAGACATCTTCATAGGAATGATAATGACATAGAGGTATACAGATGACAATGGAGCAGAGGGATTCCGGATACCGGGGCGGCGTTTCGAGCAGAAATCGTTCAGCCTGTGCTTTTGTGGTGCTCCTGATGCTCCTGATGCTCCTGCCTTTGCCAGGTGTCGGTGCCAGCCCAGGAACGGATGGCCGGCAGACCTTGGTCCTGGACCGACAGTACGGCTGGCCGGCGCTGGAGCATGGGGAGTACGACTCCATCACCGTGGAAGGGCTGGAGCTGGCCCGTATGAGCGATGCCCCCTACCTCCTGCCGGTGGAGAAGGTGGAGATCGCCCTGCCTGCCGGCCAGATATCCGATCTGGAACTGAGTGTATGCACCTCATCCTCCATCTTCCTAGGCAGTCTCTCTTTGCAGCCGCTGTATATCGCCAGTAGCTTCGGCCGCACTT
>JBFWLS010000098.1:0-4293 GCA_050251995.1 Candidatus Methanomethylophilaceae archaeon | reverse complement strand
AGCATCCCTATTGGCGTAAAAACATTGGTGAGGATGGTATATAAACATTATCTGGAATCGGTTCTGAAAGCGGAGCTTGGCTGTCAGGGCTGCCAGAGGGTGGGACAGAAGCGGACCGTCAGAAAAAGCCTCTGAGGTCCTGCACGGATGCGGCAACGATGTCCGGTTGTATTTCCGATGTTTCCAGGTCCTCCGCCTTGGTCTCACCGGAAAGCACCAGGACGGATGTGATGCCCCCATCCACCGCCATGCGAATGTCCGTGTAGAGACGGTCCCCTATCATGGCCAGACCCCCCACGGGGATCCTCATCTGACGAGAGGCCATCTCCACCATCCTCCGGCTGGGCTTGCCGATGACCAAAGGCTGCACGCCAGTCAACGACCGGAACATGTCGATGAACGGCCCGATGTCCACATCGTATCCGTCCTCGGTGGGGCAGAGGCGGTCAGGATGGGTGCATATAAGCTCTGCGCCGTCCAAGAGCAGATGGTAGGCTCGGTTGATCTTCTCATAGGTTATGCTGCGGTCGAAGGCCAGGAGGACGATGTCTGCACCCTCCTCCCTGATCTCGATTCCAGCCTCCTCTATCTCCTGTAGGAAGTCGGGCGTGCCCAAGGGGAATACGGTCCGGCCTTCCCTCTCCGTCCGCAGGAATAGTGCCGTGGCAGTGGTGGAGGTGAGGATGTCGTCTAGCTCCACCTGGAACCCCAGGGAGTGGAATTTCCGCAGATAGCTCTGGCGGCTGTAGGAGGAGTTGTTGGTGAGCAGGACGAAGGGCAGCCCCTTTTCCCTCAGCTCCTGCAGGAACTCCAGGGCTCCAGGTATCACATTCCATCCCTTGCAGATGGTGCCATCCATGTCGATCATGAATCCCTTCACGTCCATTCCCCCGGCCATATCCGCGCTCATCGGGCAAGGATGGTGGGACGCGGTTTTATGTTTTGCCGCTCCCATAGCGTATAAACTTTATATTTTGCATCGATTCATAAAACAGACAAGGCGGCTACAGGATGACCACCATCGCGAAGAAATCCTTTCTCATCATGGCCTCCAACGTTCTGGCGGCGGTCATCGGTTTCATCGCCCTTACCTCCATGACCCGTTTCGTGGGCCAGGAATACGGCAGCCTGATGTGGGCCATGTCCTTCGTGGCTACATTCAACGCCATCTCCGACCTGGGCTTCTCCTCCGCCCACGTGAAGAAGGTGTCCGAGGGTCAGGACCTGCCATCATGCATCTCCACCTTCACGGTGGTGAAGCTGGCTCTGACCGGCCTCATGGTCCTTGGGACCTTGGGGTTCCTTTTCATCTACACCGGGCCCATGGGGAAGACGATCTTCAGCGCCAACATGGAGGTGCTGCTGCTCTTCGTCCTCTACTGGGCCTTGTGCGATGTCTCCAGCATCTTCGTAACCACCTACAACGCCAAGAGGGAGTCCTCCAAATCGGAGCTCATACATCTCGCCGACCCCCTCATACGCTCCCCTCTGTTGGTGATCCTGGCCATCGGCCAGATGTCTGCCTTCCATCTGGCCTTGGCTTACGTGGTGGGTGCCCTGTGTATGGTGGCGGTCGGATTCTGGCTCATGAGCCGGGACGGTGTCCGCTACGGGCGACCGGTCTTCGTGCGCTCCTATGTCCGTTTCGCCAAGCCCCTCATCCTCATCACCGTCATCGGTGCCATGCTGGCCAGTGTGGACAAGGTCATACTGGGGTTCTTCTGGGACGACCTGCAGGTGGGCTACTACACCTCCTCGTACAAGTTGGTGGAGCTGATGCTCACCTTCGGAGCGGCCATCAACGTCCTCCTGTTCCCCACGTTCTCGGAATGGCACTCCAAGGGGCAGACGGAGGAGATAGGGCCAGTGAGCAACGAGGCGCAACGCTTCATTTCCATGATCGGCATGCCGGTGACTGCCTTCCTGGTGGTGTTCTCCTTCCCTGTGAGCCGCATCGTCTTCGGTCCCGGCTTCACGGAGTCCGGCGGCCCCATGTTCTACATGGCCATGGCCCTCTACGTGGCCTTGCTGGTGGGCATCTTCGAGCAGATCGTCCTGGCCTACAACCGGCCTGACCTCATGATGAGGATATTCATAATCCGCATGACGGTGAACATGGTCTTCATTGGACTGTTGGTGCCCACATCGATCTTCGGCGTGCCCATGGCCGGCATGCAGGCCAGCGGCACCGCCTTGGCGTTCCTGTGCGGGCTCCTGGTCTACGGCGCCATGGTCATCAGCACCGTGCACCGAATCTCCGGGCTGTGGCCTTATCCACGACTGTGGTTGCACCTGGTTGGCGGGGCGTTCACGGTGGCAGTGCTCTTCATCCTGTCACAGTTCTACTCCATGGATGGGGGCTTGGACCTCTTGGCCCTAGCCGTTCTGACGGAGATGCTTTTCTTCGGATTCCTCGCCCTGGCTAGGGAGTTCCGCCGGAAGGACTTGGAGATGATACTCTCCGCCCTGGATCCCCGGAGCATGTTGCAGTACATCCGGGACGAGAACCGCAAGAATTGAATCCGCGGGCAACCACCTGGATGCCTTACCGTTTAACCTGGCCAGGAGGCGTGAACAACAATGATTGGCTGCGATCAGAGCCCAGGAGGCCATCCAACACGCCCCATAGATAATACCGGAGAATGCCTAAATCCTTCTGCTTAAACACATGGATGCTGGCACGATGATAGAAGTCGAAACCGAAGAAGTAGAGCAGGAATAGGAGACGGTCCTTGTCTGATGCATGTTTCTTCATGAACCAGAAGCGATTTCTGGTCAGGTAGTATTGGTAGAGCCCCTTCACGTTGCCACTGGAGGCTTGACCCTTGTGCCATATCTTTGAGTCGTGCACCACCAGCACCCGTTTTCCTGCCTTTTTGGCCCGGGTGCATAGATCGGTCTCCTCCCAATAGGCGAAATAGCCCTCGTCCAACATGCCAATCTCCTCCAGGAGCCGACAGTCGATCATCAAAGCGCATCCTGATGCGTAATCCATATCGCTCACACCATCATTGTTCCCCTCGACTTCCAACTCGTTTGCGTCCAATCCTCGGCTCCAATTCAGACGGCCTCCTGCAGACTGCACGGAGTCCACAGTACCGTAGTCGTATATCACCGGAGCCAGAACGCCGGCGTTCTTGTTGGAAACGGCGGCATCCACCAGAAGTCTGAGAAAATCTGCTTTTACCACAGTGTCGTTGTTGAGCATCAGTACGAAATCGGAGCCGGACTCTAGCGCCCACTTCATCCCCATATTGTTGCCTCTGGTGAACCCCGCATTCTCATCGTTCAAAATCAGATTCAAGCATGGATAGGCCTCCTGTATTGATTCAGGGGATCCGTCCCTGGATCCATTGTCGATCAGCAGAATTTCATAATTGGAGTATTCCAGGTTCTCCAAGGAGTGCAGACATTCCAAAGTGTCGTCAAGGCCGTTCCAATTCAGCAGGATAATCGTGACCTTTGGCTCCATAGTATTCATGGTCCACCCCCTCAGCTGTTTCCGGGCATTTAGATTCATCGCAGACAATTTCCCGCCTTAATCGGGATGGCCCAGATGAGTTTCGGAATGCAATAATCTAACCGGTACGGAAAAGCATTAAGTCAAGCATCTATCTTCTAAATAGTCAAGCGTCACTCCTTGGAGCCATCATGTACGAGAAATCACCCGAATACTATCAAGGGACACGAGAGGAGATGTTGGATTTCATTCCGGCGTGGGCTAAAGTGATTCTCGACGTGGGTTGTGGCACCGGGGGCTTCGCATCGCAATTGTCCAAGCGCCAGGGCGTGGAGGTATGGGGCCTGGAGATCAACTCCTTGGCTGCCCAGGAAGCAGAGCGGGTTATGACAAAAGTGCTGGTGGGGGACGCCAACTCCTTGATTCCCTTGCTCCCTGACGGCCATTTTGATTGCATAGTGTTCAATGATGTTCTGGAGCACCTCGTGGACCCATATGGGGTTATTGAGGCCGTGAAGGAGAAGCTTGCACCCAAGGGGGTGATTGTGGCTTCCATACCCAACGTCAGGTTCATTCACAATCTCTTCCACGTTCTGGTGAGAAAACAATGGAAGTACATTGAGAGCGGCATCCTGGATTCGACTCATCTTCGGTTTTTCACCTACAAGAGCATCGAGGACATGTTCCATGAGCATGGATATGAGATTGTTACCCTGAGGGGTGTTAACCCTGTCCGTTCCCTGTGGTTCGGCCTCTTCAACCTCTGCAGCTTGGGGATGTTCGCAGATAGCAGATATTTTCAATTCGCTTGTGTCGCCACCCCCAGAATGCGG
>JBFWLS010000097.1:0-4297 GCA_050251995.1 Candidatus Methanomethylophilaceae archaeon | reverse complement strand
GTGGTCTTCTGCCAGAAGGGCATGGACGATCTGGCCCAGCACTTCCTGGCCAAGGAAGGCATCTATGCTGCCCGCAGGGTCAAGAAGACCGACATGGAGAAGCTGGCCCGCTCCACTGGTGCCAACATCATCAACAAGTTCGACGAGCTGGAGCCCGCCGACCTCGGCCACGCTGAGATGGTGGAGCTGAAGAAGATCCAGGACGAGGAGATGACTTTCGTCACCGGCCTGAAGGATACCAAGGCCGTCTCCGTGCTCATCCGCGGCGGAACCGGCCATGTGCTGGACGAGATCGAGAGGTCCCTGACCGACGCCTGGAGCGTGGTCAAAGTGGCCATCGAGGACGGCAAGATGGTCACTGGCGGCGGTGCTACCGCTGTGGAGCTGGCCATGAGGTTGCGCGAGTACTCCGCTACAGTGGGTGGCAGGGAGCAGATCGCTATAGACGCTTTCGCTTCCGCCCTGGAGATCATCCCCACCACCCTGGCCGAGAACGCTGGCATGGACGCCATCGATGTGCTTATCGAGATGAGGAAGCAGCACAAGAACGGCAGTAAGAACGCCGGCCTCAACCCCTTCAAGGGCAAGGTCGAGGACATGATGGCCCTCAACGTCATCGAGCCCTACCGCATCGGCAAGCAGGCTATCAGCTCCGCTACCGATGCTGCGGTCATGATCCTAAGGATCGATGACGTCATCGCTGCCCGTGGTTCCCCGATGCCCGCCGGTCCACCGGGAGGCCCTGGCGGCATGGGCGGCATGGGCGGAATGGGAATGGACGACGAGTAAACCCATTGGGGGGAAACCCCCTATCAACAATTTTTTTCCACCAAGAGGCGATGGCAGTGACTGGGAGGTCGAAGAAGAAGGAATCGGAAACGGCCGAGGAATCGGAAACGGCCGAGGAGAAGGTGGAGCTGGTGGAGGAGTGCGAAACCCTGGAGGAGGCGGAGAGAAAAGCCGCTGAGTACTTGGACATGGCCAAGAGGATTCAGGCGGATTTCGACAATTACCGCAAACGAACCCAGAAGGAGAACGAGGACTTCCGCCGTTACGCCAACGAGTCCATGGTGTCAGAGTTGCTCTGTATCCTGGATGACATCGAGCGCGCCCTGGCCTTGGAATGCGCTGACAAGGAGTTCTACAGCGGACTGAAAGGCATACATGTCAACCTAACGAAGCTGCTGGAGGGGAAAGGCCTCCGGCCCATCCCTACTGACGGGAGTTTCGACCCCGCCCTGCATGAGGCTCTGTGCACCTGCGAGGGCGAGGAGAACGGCAAGATACTGGAAGTGTACCAGAAAGGATACTTTCTGGGGTCGAGGGTGCTGCGGCACGCCAAGGTCCTGGTGAGCAAGAAAAACAATAACAAGGAAGGTGAGTGAAGATGTCAAGAATAATCGGTATAGATTTGGGAACCAGCAACTCCGCCGCTTCCGTCATGGAGGGCGGTCGGCCGACTATCATCCCCAGCGCCGAAGGGACGAGCATGGGAGGCAAGGCCTTCCCGTCCTACGTGGCCTTCGCCGAGGACGGGCAGCTCCTAGTGGGCGAGCCCGCCCGCCGGCAGGCGGTCACCAACCCGGAAGGGACCATCAAGAACATCAAGAGGAGGATGGGCACGGACTACAAAGTCGCCATCAAGGGCAAGGAGTACACCCCACAGCAGATTTCCGCCTTCATACTGCAGAAGATCAAGCGGGACGCTGAGGCCTATCTGGGGGAGGAGGTCAGCAAGGCGGTCATCACCGTCCCCGCCTACTTCAACGACAACCAGAGGCAGGCCACAAAGGATGCCGGCGCCATCGCTGGCTTGGACGTGGTGCGCATCATCAACGAGCCCACCGCCGCCGCCCTGGCCTTCGGTCTGGATAAGAGCGGGGAGGAGCAGCGCATCCTGGTCTTCGATTTCGGAGGCGGGACGCTGGACGTCACCATCATGGAGTTCAGCGATGGGGTCTTCGAGGTCCTGTCTACCAGCGGTGACACTAACCTGGGCGGGTCTGACATGGATGAGGTCCTGACCCAGTATGTAATCAAGGACTTCCAGAAGACGGACGGCATCGACCTCTCCAAAGACAACATGGCCTTCTGGAGGGTTAGGGAGGCCTGCGAGAAGGCCAAGATCGAGCTCTCCACCACCGGCCAGACCGAGATCAATCTGCCGTTTATCAGCGCCGACAAGAATGGCCCCAAGCACCTCACCAGGGTAATCACCCGTTCCAAGCTGGAGGAGTTGGTTTCGCCCATCGTGGAGCGTTGCCGCAGTTCCCTGGACCAGGCCATCAAGGACTCTGGCCTCAAGAAGGACCAGATTGACCGCATCATCATGGTGGGCGGCCCCACGCGCATGCCCATAGTCCAAAACTATGTGGAGAAGGTCGTGGGAGCCAAGATCCAGCGTGGCATCGACCCCATGGAGTGCGTCTCCATGGGTGCGGCCGTGCAGGGGGCGGTCATAGCGGGAGAGGTCAAGGACGTCCTGCTACTGGACGTCACCCCGCTGTCACTGGGCATCGAGACCCTGGGTGGCATCGCCACCAAGCTCATAGAGCGTAACACCACGGTGCCTACCCGCAAGTCGCAGATATTCTCCACCGCCGCGGACAACCAGCCCTCGGTGGAGATACACGTGGTGCAGGGGGAGAGGGAACTAGCCAAGGACAACACCTCCCTGGGACGTTTCATGCTGGACGGCATCCCGCCGGCGCCGCGTGGCATCCCGCAGATCGAGGTCACATTCGACATCGATGCCAACGGCATCATCAACGTCTCCGCCAAGGACAAGGGCACCGGCAAGGAGCAGAGGATCACCATATCCGCCTCCACCAAACTCTCCAAGGAGGACATCGACCGCATGGTCAAGGAGGCGGAGCAGTTCGCGGAGAGCGACAAGGAGATGCGGGACAAGATTGAGGTTATGAACCAGTCCGAGAGCGCCATCTACACCATACGCAAATCCCTGGATGATCTGGGGGACAAGGTCTCCGCCGAGGAGAGGAAGCCGGTGGATGACGCCATCGCCGAGCTTGAGAAGGCACGCGAGGGCGGTGAGACCGAGCAGATCAGGAGCAAGATGGAGGCCTTGTACACGGCCATGGCGCCCATCTCCACCAAGCTCTACAACGAGATGAGCCAGGAGGCCCCGGCCGAAGGTGAGGCACCCAAGAAGGACGGCTCTGACGGGGACGACTTCGTGGATGCGGACTACAAGATCGTCGACGAAGAGTAGATGAATCATGCCTAGGGACTACTACGAGACGCTGGGTGTTGCTAAGGACGCCAGCCCGGAGGACATAAAGCGCGCCTACCGCAAGCTGGCCAGGCAGCATCATCCAGACGTCAGCCAGGAAGAGAAGTCGGTGGCGGAAGAGAAATTCAAGGAGATCTCCGAGGCCTACGAGGTCCTCTCCGATGTGGAGAAGCGGAAGATTTACGACCAATATGGCCACGCCGGGGTGCAGAACCAGTTCAGTGGTGGCGGCTTCAGCTGGGACGACTTCACGCATTTCGAGGACCTGAGCGATATCTTCTCGGGCATGGGGGGTTTCGGGAGCATATTCGACATGTTCTTCGGAGGCTCCTCCCACGGCTCCCGTGGCGGTGGCCGCAACGCCCCCCGTGCCGGCGAGTCCCTGCGCTACGACATCGAGATCAGCCTGGAGGACGTCCTCAAGGGACGCACGGAAGAGCTCAGCATACCGCACACCATCGACTGTGAGGCCTGCGGCGGCACCGGCGCCAAAGACGGCAAAGTGGAGACCTGCCCGGAATGCGGTGGCGCAGGCCAGGTGCAGATGGTCCGCAACAGCAGCTTCGGTCGCATGGTGTCAGTGGTGGAATGCCGCAAATGCCATGGGGCGGGACGCACCTTCAAGGAGGCCTGTCCCCGTTGCAAGGGCGCGGGACGCCAGCAGAAGACCAGCAAGATCACCGTCAACATCCCCAAGGGGGCAGAGACGGGCACCCGCCTGCGTATCGCGGGGGCAGGTGACGCCGGTTATAACAACGGTCCCCCCGGCGACCTCTTCGTCATAGTGCATGTACGTGAGCACCCCACGTTCCGCCGGGATGGAGCCAACCTCTGGGTTGATCTGACCACCACCTATCCACGTCTCGCTCTGGGCGGTGAGGTGGAGGTGCCCACCATCGACGGTGAGAAGGCCAAGCTGAAGCTGGCACCTGGGACTCAGGTTAACTCCGTGCAACGCATGAGTGGCAGGGGCCTGCCACGCATGGGATCTACCGCTCGTGGAGACCAGTTCATCCGTGTGGGTATCAAGGTGCCCACCAAGCT
>JBFWLS010000096.1:0-4313 GCA_050251995.1 Candidatus Methanomethylophilaceae archaeon | reverse complement strand
CTTCCGATCTCGGCTGCTTTTTGCTCGGTTATGCTGCCGTCCACGGAGATGATGCGTACAGAGAACGTCTCCCCGTCCACCTCCACCTGCATGGAAGAAGGCATAGATGCAGCTGCGACCACCGTGCCGGGTCTGGGTGGCAGGCATTCGCATTCCCTCTCTCCTTTCAGGAAGGAGGGGGCGATGGCAGGGTAAACGATGTAGCTGAGGATGTCCTCCTCCTTCTTGACGATGCCTAGGTCCATGGCCTCCTTCCTCATCTTCTCGTAGGTGGGTTCCAGGAGGTCCGCGGGTCTGACGGTGACGACCTCGGCATCGCCGATGATGTGTTTGCGGATCTTGTCCGAGATGGTCTGTGGTGGTTTGCCATAGAGCCCCATGACGTAATCCTTGACCTCTTTGGTGACATTCATGTAACGCTCGCCGGCCAGGACGTTCAGAATCGCCTGCGTGCCCACAATCTGGCTGGTAGGGGTGACCAAGGGTGGGTAGCCCAAATCCTTCCGCACCTTCGGTATCTCCAGCAGGACCTCCTCCAGCTTGTCGTAGGCATCCTGCTCCTTCAATTGGGAAATCATATTGGAGATCATGCCCCCAGGTAGCTGGTACAGCAACACGCCGGAATCCACCCTCTCCGAGATGGGGTCAACCAGTCCACCGTACTTCTCCCGTAGCTCCATGCACAAGCCGCGGGGCTTCATCAGGCCGTTGAGGTCGATCCCGGTGTCTCTGGCGGTGCCTCGCACAGCGGCGATGATGCTTTCCGTGGGCGGTTGCGAGGTGCCGAAGGCGAAAGGGGACATAGCAGTATCCACGATGTCCACCCCCGCATCGATGGCCGCCTGGTAGCTCATGGGCGCCAAACCGCTGGTGGAATGGGAATGAAGACAGACTAGGATGTCCAACTTGTCCTTGATGCCGGTGACGATCTCCACTGCCGCCTGCGGCGTTATCAGCCCGGCCATGTCCTTAATGGCGATGGAATCGCATTCCAGGGCGTAAAGCTCCTCCGCCATCTCGATGAAGGTAGCGCCACTGTGCACTGGGCTGGTGGTATAACAGATGGCTCCTTGCAGGTGCGCCCCGTTGTTGTGCACTTCCGCCATGGATTTCTTCATGTTCCGGATGTCGTTCAAAGCATCGAAGACCCGGAAGATGTCCACGCCGTTGTAGGATGCCGCCGCCACGAACTTCTCCACCACATCATCAGGGTAGTGACGGTATCCCACCAGGTTCTGGCCCCGCAGCAGCATCTGTATGGGGGTCTTGTCCAGCACGCTATTCAATTTCCGCAGTCGCTCCCATGGGTCCTCAGCCAGGAAACGCATGCTGCTGTCGAAGGTGGCTCCGCCCCAGGCCTCCAGGGAGAAGAAACCCATGGAGTCCATGCTCTCGGCGAAATCCAGCATGTCATCCGTTCTCATACGGGTGGCTATCAGCGACTGGTGCGCATCGCGTAGGGTGGTAACCGTTACCTTGAGTTTGGTGGTGGCTATTTTGGACATGAGTGTGACTCTGGTGATCGATGAAGGAAAAAAACTGTTTCAGCGGAAATCTGCAATACAGTATAAAAAATTTCACCAATATGTCAAAAATGCCGTGGAGAGGACGAGCAGGGAGCTCAAGGCCAGCAGAACATCGAGTCCCTTGGTTTGGAAATGCGGTTCGATCTCCCCTCCTTGCACATAGCCCCGCACCGTGAGGAGCTTGGCCATGCCCTCTGTGCGCCGCAATTGGTTGATGACGATGCTGGCCGCCAGGGGCAGTATGGTGAAGACCGAGACCCGCAATCCCTTCACGGCCATGGCCATCCTTACTTGCTGGATGTCCTGGCGTATGAGCCCCAGGCTCTGCATCCCCATCTCTGCCGTGAGCCCTATGTCAAAGCCTATGTTCTTTCCCAGGAGCCAGACGCAGACGTCCAGGAGCTCTCCTTCTTGGCGTTGTCCGTAGGCCCAGGCGGCGATGAGCAGGATGGCCGACATGCGCAGGAGGTATGAAAGACCAGGGCCGCCGCTGAGCTCGGCCACCAGGGAAGTTATGGCTATCATCACCATCACCCACAAAAGCATTCGAGGGCTGGGCAGGGCCTTCCAGCGTGGCGTCAGTAGCAGCCACCACAGCAAGGCGGCGATGGCGCCATAGATGCTGATGAAGGCCCCAGCCGACAGTATAACCGTCACCAGTATCCTCAGTCTCGCATCCTGCATAAGGCCTCCCTTGCATCCTCCAAGGTTATATTCTCCGGCATCCCTCCCCTCTGCAAGGCCTCCCGGAGATATGGGGGCGCTCCTTTCCAGAGGGTTATAGAATCTGGTACCTGGCCATGGTGCTGGAGGGCTCCCGAGTCGATGTCCGACAGGGTGCTGGCTCGAGGCAACACGCAACGCTCATGGGAGAACACCAGGGTGATGCTCTGTGAACGGGATTCTATGGCCCGGCACAGACGGTTCTTGGCCACGCAGTCCAAGGAGCTGAAGGGCTCATCTAGCACCAGGACGTCCGGGTCCCTGGCTAGCAGACAAGCGAGGTTCAGTCTCTTCAAGTTGCCGCGGCTGAGGTGCAAAGGGTCGCTGCCCCTCCTGTCCTCTAATCCCGCCTGTGGGAGCACCACATCCGGATCGAGGCCCCAGGAGCGCACCTCCCCCTCCACGCTGGCAGCGGTGATATGGTGCTCTGGGAACTGGAACGACATCAGCACGCTCTCCGCCCCCTCCATCTCGATGCTGCCCTCATAGCTCAGGAGGGAGGAGACGGCCAGGGCCAAACTGGTCTTCCCGCTGCCCACCGGGCCGCTGATGACGTGCGTTCCAGGGCCGAAAGTGGTCTGGCATCTGAGGTGGAAACCCTCTCTATGTATCATGATATCCAGGTCCAGCCTCACTCTCTCAACCTCCAAAGATTGGGATAGAGGCAACTGTCCTCATCGGCGGAGAAGACCTCCTGTGGGCTCCCATGTCGCAGGACCTCGCCTCCCTGCAGGAGGACGACCTCGTCCGCCTTGGAGGCCACGTCCATGTCCTGGGTGGAGAATACTGTCTGCCGTTCATCCATGAACAGGGAGCCCCATATGCGCTCGGCGTAGACCTCGTCCAGGTGACTGTCAACCTCGTCCAGGATGAGCACGTGGGGGGAATTCACCAAAGCGGCGGCGAAAGCCACAAGGGCCTTCTCCCCTCCTGAGAGCTCCGCCGTGGTGCGTGACAGCAGATGCAGGGCCTGCAGGGATTCCAATGTGTCATGCACCCGACGGTCGGCCTCTGGAACCGGCACCCGAGTGAAGCGCAGGGATGACGAGACCTCGTCATAGACCCGGGAGAAAAGCATGGTGTGGTCGGGGAATTCGCCTACCCATCCGATTCGCAGATCCCTAGGCGGTCTGCCATCCAGGAGTACGCTGCCTTTCCAGGGGGCATCGATCCCTGCCAGGAGTTCCAGGAATGTGGTCTTCCCAGCGCCGTTCCTCCCGATGACCGCGGTCTTCCCGCCCTTCAGCGTCAGCTCTGGGATGTTTATCAGATGATGCCTCAATCCTTCGATTCTTATCATTCCAACCTCTTGCTGATGCGATATGCGGCAATGACCTTCACGGCGTCACCGGGGATGAATGGGGCGGCGCCCAACACCGCTGCCTGTGCCAGGGGAATGGAGGCAGAATAGGAGAGCCAGGCGATGCCGCACACGTATATCATCACGCTGGCTAGTATCAGCCCGCCGATGCGTACTGCCCTGCTTTCGCCCTCATAGGACAGGCCGACGATGCTGGCCGCGGGTATGAAACCCAGCAGGAATCCTCCCGTCGGTCCAAGCAGCACCCCTACGCCGGCAGTGCCGTTGTGGAACAGAGGTAGGTTGAGGGCCCCCAAGGCCACGTACAGGATCACCGGGATTGCCGCATGCCGTTTCATGACCACCCCGGAGAGGAGGACGAAGAAGGTCTGCAGAGTGAGGGGTACAGGTATGAACGGGATGGATATCCAACTTCCAGCAGCGATGAGGGCGATGAACGTGGCGCTATAAGACAGCAGGGTGGCGCGGTTCCCAATCTCCATTGCCATCACCACCACGTCGCAACATCGTTGTAGCAGGGAGTCAGAATATGTCCCCGGCGAAGACCTTCTCGATGACGCCGTTGTCCTTGCGGACCAACAAGGCGCCGTGGCGGTCGATGCCCACCGCCTCCCCCTTCACGGTTTTCAAGGGAGTCTTGACCTGCACCCGTCGGTTCAGGGAGAGGCAGATACTCTTCCACTCCCGCAGGATGGTGTCGTACTCCCCGCTCTCCAGCCGCAGTATGCGAAGCTCAAGCTCCT
>JBFWLS010000095.1:0-4341 GCA_050251995.1 Candidatus Methanomethylophilaceae archaeon | reverse complement strand
GCTTGGACTTGGAGGTGCAGGACACAGCCCCCATATGGAGGCGTTCCGACCCATCCATAAAATGAGAAAACATAGTGCTGATATGTCCAAGAACGCCTCTCTTCATTCATCGGTTGCCATAACTTTTACCATATAAGGCCGGTTAACTGTCTCTCTCGGGTCTTTGTTCGACAATATACGTATAATTAGCATCGATTTTGCGATAACTACGTTTTTATGTGACTATTCTTACGAAATTCGAAATTCGTTAGCAATTTTGCATAGAATTAATATACAAGTTTGTCTTTTTCACATACATTCAATTGCATGGCTGACCGTTTTATGTCATGCTCTGGAAGTGACAGTGACCCATAGCAGATACGGTTCGGCTTCGAATGGAGGATTAAGATGTCTGACAAGAAAGTGGAAGGGAAACTTTTCCCCCCGACGGAAGAACAGATCGAGTTGTCCCTCGTGGGAGGGCCAGATGGATACAAGAAGATATACGAGGAGTCTATCCGTGACCCCCCCGCCTTCTGGGCGAAGATGTCCGACTCCTTGGATTGGTTCTCCAAGGACTGGGACTCTGTCTTCGAATGGGACAAGGAGAGCGGGCACTTCAGCTGGTTCAAGGGAGGTAAGCTCAATGTCTCCTACAACTGCTTGGACAGACATGTCAAGAACGGCAAGAAGAACCAAGCAGCCATCATCTGGGAGGGTGACGATCCCAGCGAGAGCCGTGTCCTCACTTACGGGCAACTGCTCATGGAAGTGGAGAAGTTCGCAAACGTCCTGAGGTCCAAGGGCGTGAAGAAGGGAGACCGTGTCTCGGTCTACCTGCCCATGATCCCAGAACTCGCCATCACACTGCTGGCCTGCACCCGTATCGGGGCCATACACAGCGTGGTCTTCAGCGCCTTCAGCTCTGAGGCCCTCTTCAATCGAATTGACGACTGCGGCTCCAAGATACTTATCACCACCGATGGCGGTTACCGAGGCGGTAAGAAAGTGGACATCAAAGGCAACGCCAACGAGGCCTTGGAAAGGTGCCCCTCCATAAAAGACGTCATAGTGGTCCGGAGGACCGGTGCCGACGTGTACATGGAGAAGGGAAGGGACACCTGGTGGCACGAAGAGATGGAGAAGGCGCCTTTGAAGTGCGAGCCAGAGCACATGGATGCCGAGGATCCTTTGTTCATCCTGTACACCAGCGGGTCCACGGGCAAACCCAAGGGAGTAGTTCACACCACGGCAGGGTACATCCTTCAGACCCAGCTGTCGTTCCAATACGTATTCAACTACATGCCGGGCGAAGTCTACTGGTGCACCGCGGATGTGGGGTGGATAACCGGACACAGCTACATCGTCTACGGCCCGCTGGCCGCCGGCGCCACCACCCTGATGTTCGAAGGCGTCCCCAACTATCCCGGTCTGGACCGATTCTGGGACGTGGCCGAGAAGTGGGGCGTGGACATCTTCTACACCGCCCCCACCGCAGTCCGCATGATGCGGAAGTCCGGCGACCAATGGCCGAAAATGCACGACCTGAGCAGCATCCGGCTGCTGGGCAGCGTGGGCGAGCCCATCGACCCCGAAGCTTGGCTCTGGTACCACGAGGTCATCGGTGGAGGCAGATGCCCAATAACGGACACCTGGTGGCAGACTGAAACCGGGAGCATAATGATCGCACCATTGCCGGGCGCCACCACCCTCAAACCAGGATGCGCCACCAAGCCCCTGTTCGGGATCGAGCCCATGGTCTGCCTGGAGGATGGTACAGTCTGCAAGCCCGGAGAGGATGGCAGACTGTTCATCAAGAAGCCTTGGCCGTCCCAGGCTCGTACCATCTGGGAAGACCACCAAAGGTACGTGGACACCTATTGGAACATCATCCCCGGGAACTACTTCACCGGAGACGGCGGAAGGATGGATGCCGATGGTGATATCTGGATTTTGGGCCGTGTGGACGATGTCATCTCTGTGGCAGGGCATCGCATCGGAGCGGCGGAAGTGGAGGCGGCTTTCCTCACCCATCCTGCTGTGGCCGAGGCCGCGGTGGTCCCAGTGCCAGATGACATCAAGGGTGAGGCCATCTACACCTTCGTCACCCTGAAGGATGGTTTCGAGGAGAGCGAAGAGCTCCGCAAGGCCCTCATCAACCAGGTCCGGAAGGAGGTCGGCCCCATAGCCACCCCCAAGACCGTGCAGTTCACCACCGGGCTCCCAAAGACCCGTAGCGGCAAGATTATGCGCCGCATCCTGCGCAAAATTGCCGGAGGGGGCATGCACGAGGACCTGGGAGACGTGTCCACACTAGCCGAGCCTGGCGTGGTGGATGTGTTGATCAAGGGCCGCATAATCTGATGCGACCTGCTTAAACCACTTCCCTTTGCTTTTCCCCTTAGTTTGACTTCAGGAGATCGAAGTACACCGTGTAGACGTCTTCCTCCAATTTGGTCTTCACATCCAGACCGGTCTTGTAAAAGAGATTGAGCATGTGCACATTGGTGGCCAGGACCTCTGCGGTGAAGGCTTTGATGCCCCGTTGCCGACCCACCCGGATCATAAGGTTGAGGAGGTAGGTCCCCAGACGTTTCCCTTGCCAATCGTCCTTGACCATGAACGAGACCTCCGCGGTGTTGGTCTTCACGTCCTTGCGGTAGTTGCTGATGGCCACCAGCTCGTAGACAGAATGCGCATCGGCCTTGAATACTCCGAAGGCCATGGTGGTGTCGTAGTCGATGTTGACCTCGCTCATGCGCACCTCCCGGCCCATGAGGGGGCGGGGGGACATGAAGCGCTGTTGGAGGGTCCGCTCTGAGAAGGAGTAGAAGAACTCTTTGATCATCTCCTCGTCCGTGGGCTTGATGGGGCGAATGAAAAGACGCTGGCCGCTGAAAATCTCCCAGTGCTCATACTCCCGCGGGTAGGGCTTGCCCATGTAGGGAGTGTCGCTCTGATCCTGAGGCAGGTATCCCAGCTCCTTGGCTTCTCTCAACAACTGCTTACGAAAATCTGGATGGGCGATATTGATGAGCTCCAACGCCCTTTGGGCGATGGTCTTGCCGCGCATATGGGCGATGCCGTACTCCGTGACCACATAATGCATGTCCTCACGGGTTGAGCTCACCCCCGCCCCGCGCGGGAAGGCAGAGACGATGCGGCTATGCTGGAGGCTGGCATCCACGGATGGTATGGCCAAGATGGAGCGGCCCCTTTCGGCATATGAGGCGCCTCGGACGAAATCCTCCTGACCCCCAGGACTGGAGAAGAAATCGATGGCCGAGCGGTCGGCGGAGACCTGACCGGTGAGGTCCACCGAGGGAGCGGTGTTGATGGCCACCATGGATCTGTTCCGACCGATGACCAGAGGATTATTGGTATATCCACAAGAATGGAACTCTATAGTGGGGTTGTTGTCCACGAACTCCATGAGACGGGCGGAACCAATACAGAAAGAGGTGATGATCTTCTCCGGGTGGATGGACTTCTTCTTCCCGGTTATGACGCCTTTCTCCACCAGATCGATGATGCCATCTGAGAACATCTCCGTATGCACGCCCAGGTGCTTCTTGTCCCCCAGAAACCTCAGAACCCTGTTGGGGACGTTACCCAAGCCGATCTGGATAGTGGCCCCGTCCTCCACCAAGGTGGCCACGGAAGCAGCTATGGTGTCTAGTATCTCATCGCAAGTATCATCGAACTCCGGTTCATGGGCTACGCAGTAATCTACCTCGATGATATGGTCAATCTCGGATACGTGGATGAAACAGTCGCCCAGGGTCCTCGGCATCTGCCGATTGATCTCGGCAATCACCAGCTTGGCGGTCTTCGCTGCGGCCTTGGTCATGTCCACGGAAACCCCTAAGGAACAATATCCATGCAGGTCGGGCGGGGAGACTTGGATCAATGCCACATCCACGGGTATGCGGCCTGCCTCCATCATGCGGGGAATCTCTGACATATGCAAAGGGGTGTAGTCCGCTTTGTCCGTCAGAAGGCTCCCTTGCATGTCCAACGCCTGGGAGAAGGCGCTCATCTGATTGGTATCGGCGACCTTCTTGGCGGCAAAGGGACTGGAGCTGAATGTGAAGGGAGAGATGATGCGGTTGTCTGCCAAGGCCCAGGACTGTTTGACGAGCTCGTCCACGAGGGTGTGCGGTTGACCGCAGCCACCGCCTATGAAGATGGACCTCCCCTTCTTGATCTTGGAGATGGCCCTCTTGGCATTGGTAACCTTCTTCTCGTAATCATCCCGCCAATACATGCTACCCACCCGAGTCGACAATTGCACTTTCAACTGTTTGAATCTATCTGTTGGAATTAAAGAGAATTCTCATCCATACGTGATACCAGTCGGTC